>JAFUZB010000470.1 GCA_017476845.1 Clostridia bacterium | reverse complement strand
CTGCTTCAGAGAGCTGGCCTATAAGGGCCAAATCCCCGGTGTCCGCAAGGCCAGCTGGTAAGCGGGGAGAAGAACGGAAGGAGGTTCTATCATGGTTGTGAATGATCCCATTGCCGATATGCTCACCCGCATCCGCAACGCCCAGGTCGCAAAGCATGATACGGTAGAGCTGCCCTCCAGCAAGGCGAAGAAGGCAATTGCCAAGATCCTGCTGGATGAAGGCTATATTAAATCGGTTGAGAATATCAACGACGGCGTTCAGGGAACCATCAAGATTACCCTCAAGTATGTTGATGGCAAGAATACGCCCGTTATCGCAGGCCTCAAGCGTATTTCCAAGCCCGGTCTGCGTGTCTACGCAAAGTGTGAGGACATGCCGAAGGTTCTCGGTGGTCTGGGTATCGCGATCGTCAGCACCAGCAAGGGTCTGATGACCGACAAGGACGCACGCAAGAACAATCTCGGCGGCGAAGTTCTCGCCTACATCTGGTAACCGACACGTCATGGAGGTGTAAGACATGTCTCGTATCGGAAAGCTTCCGATTCAGGTACCCGCGGGCGTGACGGTAACGGTGGATGCAGACAACCTGGTGACGGTAAAGGGACCCAAGGGCACCCTTTCCCAGCAGGTCAACAAGATCATCACCGTCAAGCAGGAAGCCAATGTGCTGACGCTTGAGCGCCCCAATGATTCCAAGCCGGCCAAGGCCATGCATGGTCTGTACCGTGCCCTGGTTCACAATATGGTCGTCGGTGTGACCGACGGTTTCACCAAGACCCTTGAAATGGTCGGCACCGGCTACAAAGCCAAGGCCGGCGAAGGCGGAAAACAGCTGGACATCGCGATCGGTTTCTCTCACCCCGTGATCGTGAAGGCTCCCGAAGGCATCACCTTCGAGACCCCCAATGATACCACGATCGTTATCAAGGGTGCGAACAAGCAGGTCGTTGGTTCCCAGGCCGCTGACATCCGTGGTATTCGTCCCCCGGAACCCTATCTGGGCAAGGGCATCAAGTACCAGGGTGAGCACATCCGCCGCAAGGAAGGCAAGACCGGTAAGAAGTAAGAGAGGGAGTGACTGCATATGTTCAAGAAGCGCGACCGTAATGAAGTTCGTGAGATTCGTCATGAACGCGTCCGCAAAAAGATCAGCGGCACCCCTGAAATGCCGCGTCTGTCTGTCTATCGTTCCAATAAGCACATTCAGGCCCAGGTTATCGATGATACCAAGGGCGTGACGCTTGTGGCTGCTTCCACTCTGGATGCCGCGCTCAAGGGTCAGCTGGATGAGGTTGACAAGAAGGGTGCTGCCAAGCTGGTTGGCAAGCTCGTTGCCGAGCGTGCCATTGCAGCCGGCATCAAGAGCGTCGTGTTCGACCGCGGCGGCTACGTCTACACTGGCCGTGTGGCTGAAGTTGCTGCAGGTGCCCGTGAAGCCGGACTCGAATTCTAAGAGAAGGAGGACACACGCAATGCAACGCTTTGAAGAAAAGAGCGAATACAAGGATCGCCTTGTTGCTGTCAACCGCGTTTCCAAGACCGTTAAGGGCGGCCGCAACGCCAGGTTCTCCGCGCTCGTCGTGGTTGGCGATGAGAATGGCCATGTCGGTGCCGGCATGGGCAAGGCGGTTGAAATTCCTGAAGCCATCCGCAAGGCCAATGAAGATGCGAAGAAGGCCATGGTTTCCGTGCCGCTGGCCGGAACCACCATCCCGCACGAAATCACCGGATATTACAGCACGGCTAAGGTTGTGCTCCTGCCCGCTCCCGAAGGTACCGGCGTGATCGCCGGCGGCGCATGCCGTGCCGTTCTGGAAATGGCTGGCGTGAAGAATATCCGCACGAAGTCTTTCGGAACCAACAACCCCATCAACATGGTCAAGGCTACCCTGGAAGCCCTCAAGCTTCTGCGCAGCCCTGAGCAGGTCGCGGCTATGCGCGGCAAGACCGTTGAAGAACTTCTTGGATAAGGAGGAAATGGAAAATGGCACTCAAGATTACCTTGACCAAGTCTCCCATTGCCTCCCTGCCCAAGCACAAGGCTACGGTAGCAGCCCTTGGGCTCAAGAAGGTTGGCCAGACGGTCATCCGTCCCGATAATCCCGCGATCCGCGGTCAGATCTTTGCTGTGAAGCACATGGTAAAGGTCGAAGAAGTCAAAGAATAAGGAGGGAAACCCCAATGAAACTGCACGAACTGCAGCCTGCAGAGGGCTCGGTAAAGACTGAAAAGCGTCTTGGCCGTGGCGTGGGTTCCGGACTGGGTAAAACCTCCGGCAAAGGCCACAAAGGTGCCAAAGCCCGTTCGGGCGGCGGCAAGCGCCCTGGATTTGAGGGCGGCCAGATGCCCCTGTATCGCCGCGTCCCGAAGAAGGGATTCACCAATATCTTTGGCACCGAGTATGCTGCCGTGAACGTCGAACGCCTCAACGTGTTCGAGGACGGTGCTACGGTCGATGCAAAGGCATTGCTTGACGCCGGCATTATCAAGAAGGTCCTTGACGGTGTCAAAATCATGGGCGATGGCGAGCTCCAGAAGAAGCTCACCGTCCAGGCCGCCAAGTTCACTGCCTCTGCAAAGGAAAAGATTGAGGCTCTCGGCGGGAAAGCCGAGGTGATCTGAGATGTGGGATTCCCTCAAAAAGATGTGGAATAACCAGGAGATCCGCAAAAAGCTGGTCTACACCTTCCTGATGCTTCTCCTGTATCGTCTGGTCTCCGTGATTCCCGCTCCCGGTATTGACCCGAGCAGGGTCGGTACCTCCATGGATCTCCCGCTGCTGCAGCTGGTCAACATGATGACCGGTAACAGCTTCTCTCAGATGACCATCATGGCCATGGGTATTACTCCCTACATCAACGCAAGCATCATTATGCAGCTGCTGTGCATTGCCATTCCGGCACTCGAGCGGCTCAGCCAGGATGAGAGCGGTGAAGGCCGTGAAAAGATCAATCGTATTACCCGCTATGTGACCGTCGGCCTCGCAGCCCTGCAGGCTATCGGTCTGGTGGCAGGTCTCAACTACATGAAGAGCGGCTGGCTCAACTATCTGCTCGTCGGCATCTCCATGGCAGGCGGTACTGCTTTCGCCATGTGGCTGGGCGAACAGATCACTGACAAGGGTATCGGCAACGGTATCTCCCTGCTGATCTTCGTGGGCATCATCTCTAACCTCTTCAACGGTATCGTCTCCGGTTTCACCAACGCCAGTGTCAACGGCACAACGAGCGGCTGGGTGACCGTGCTGGTAGTCATCGTGGTGGCTATTATCATGACGATTCTCGTTACCTTCGTTGAGCTGGGCGAGCGCAGGATTCCCCTGCAGATCGCAAAGCAGACCAAGGGTCGCCGCGTGTACGGCGGTCAGAATACCAGACTGACCCTGAAGGTCGTCTCGGTTGGCGTTATGCCTCTGATCTTCGCCTACTCCTTCCTGGCGTTCCCGTCGACGATCATTCAGCTTGTGGACCCGCAGGCTAACGGCGGCTTCACAAAGTGGTGGCTGGTGAACATGAGCAACGGCAGCGTTCTCTATGTCATCATCTCCGCCCTCCTGATCATCGCCTTCACCTATTTCTACTCTTCCATCAGCTTCGATCCCAAGAAGCAGGCTGAACAGCTGATCATGCAGGGTGCTACCATCCCCGGTCAGCGCGGCAAGAACATGCGTGCCTATCTGCAGAACACGGTCAACCACCTGAATCTGTTTGCGGCTCTCTTCCTCGCCGTTCTGTCTGCCGTTCCGACGCTGCTGACCCGCAGCCTGAATGCCAGCGTGCCCTATGCGGCCAGCTCCATTCTCATCGCGGTGTCTGTGTCTCTGGAAACCATCCGCACCATTCAGGGCGAGATGAGCATCCGTGGCATCGACATGGATGTAGAAAAAGGCGGATTCATGTAAGAAACGTATGGTCCGTGCGCCCCGCGGCGCACGGACTGTACCTATGCAGTATGCCCAAGCAGACGAAAGGATGTGTCTGAATGAATATTATCTTCCTCGGACCTCCCGGAGCCGGGAAAGGCACACAAGCGCAGCGCATCTGTGACGAGCTGGGGATTCCCCAGATCTCGACCGGCGACATTCTCCGCAGAGCCGTTAAGGATGAAACCCCTGTGGGTCTCAAGGCCAAGGAGTATATGGAAGCCGGCAAGCTCGTGCCCGATGAGATCCTCGTGGAGATCATCCGTGACAGGCTTGCCCAGGATGACTGCAAGACCGGCTATATTCTGGATGGTTTTCCGCGCACTGTGCCGCAGGCCGAAGCGCTGGAAAAGATCGCCGACATTGATGTTGTCGTCGAGCTGGCAGTAGATGATGAGGCGCTGATCCGGCGCCTGAGCGGACGCCGTGTCTGCCTGAAGTGCGGAGCGACCTATCATGTGTCGACTCTTGGTGACAAGACGACCTGCGATAAGTGCGGCGAAACGCTGATTCAGCGCAAGGACGACAATGCCGACACGGTGAAGAATCGTCTGGAGGTATATCACAACCAGACTGCACCGCTCATCTCCTTCTACAGCGGAAAGGGTCTTCTCAAGTCCTTTGACGGCATGCAGGACATCAACGCGGTGTATGCATCCATTATGCAGGTACTCGGCAATCGTGCTTGAGCCAACGTGTAACGGGATCAGGTCCTGCGTTGCACGGGAGTGAATGGATCATCTATGATATTACTGAAAAATAAGGAACAGATTGACGGGATGCGCAAAGCGGGAGCACTCCTCTATGAGGTGCTGCAGACGCTCAAGGAAGAGATCCGGCCGGGCATGAGCACAGAGGACCTCAACCAGCGCGCCGATGAGCTGATCCGAAGAGGGAACGCAATTCCTTCCTTTCTGAACTATGAAGGGTTTCCCGCAAGCCTGTGTACTTCTGTCAACGATGTGATTGTGCATGGCGTGCCAAGCAAGGACGATGTCCTCCGGGAGGGAGATATCATTTCTCTCGACTGTGGTCTGATCCTGGACGGCTGGCAGGCTGACAGCGCGCTCACCGCGCCGGTAGGCAAAATCTCCGAGAAGGCACAGCGCTTGATCGACGTGACCGAAGCATGCTTCTTTGCAGGCGCGTTTCAGGCACGGGTGGGGAACACCCTGGGAGATATCGGGTATGCCGTACAGTCGCTCGCCGCGCGCGAGGGCTACGGCGTGGTGCGTGATCTCTCCGGTCACGGGATCGGACGGGACATGCATGAAGACCCCTATGTCTACAATTTCGGCATTCCGGGCGTAGGCTTTGCCATTCGCAAGGGAATGACGATCGCCATTGAACCGATGATCACCGAGGGTGACTGGCATGTGGACAGCGAGGAGGACGGCACGTTTGTGAAAACGGTGGACGGCCTGCTTGCCTCACACTATGAGCATACGCTTGCCATCACATCAGGCGATGCACCGGAGCTGCTGACTCTGCCGGGCTTCCGCTGGAAGGACCGGGGATATGAGGAGGCGGCAAAGTAAGAATGGACCGGATTGCTTTGGAGAAGGGACGTGTGGTGCTTTCCCGTGAGGGAAGGGACCGCGGAAGGTACTTCATTGTATTGGATGTACTGGACGAGACACGTGTGCTGCTTGCCGACGGCATCTCACATACCCTGCTTCATCCCAAAAAGAAAAACATTAAACATGTCAGAGCCAAACCGGTAAGGATGGATCTCACGCAGCGCTTTCCCAGCGGTCATCTGCAGGACAGCGATCTGCGGACATTCCTAGAGAGCCAGGGATTTGGCCTGGAGAAGCCCCTGTGCAAGGAGGACTGAAAACTTGTCAAAGGATGACGTCATCGAAATGGATGGAAAGGTCGTTGAGGCCCTTCCCAACGCCATGTTCCGCGTGGAGCTGCCCAATGGCCACCAGATAATGGCGCATATCTCGGGAAAGATGCGCCAGAATTTTATCCGCATCTATCCCGGTGATAAAGTTACTGTCGAGCTTTCGCCCTATGATCTGACCCGTGGTCGGATCACCTGGCGCAGCAAGAGCTGATCTGTAGTTAAAAAGGAGGAATCCTCATGAAAGTCAGGCCGTCTGTCAAGCCGATTTGCGAGAAGTGCAAGATTATCAAGCGCAAGGGCAAGGTCATGGTCATCTGCGAGAATCCCAAGCATAAGCAGCGCCAGGGCTGAGCATTAATCGGTATGCAAAAAACGATTGTCTATGCGGCAATCGTTTTTTGCTATTTCGGGACGAAAACGTTTTCGCTAAGAAGAAAAGTAGGGGTGCTTTTCCAAGATATCGCTCTGTGCTATCATGCGCATACAAGCAAAACGTATGGAGGGACAGCATGGCTTAGACGATAGAATCGGCGTGTACGCTGTAGCTATTCGGGTATGGGCTGTTCTTTGCGGCGGATGCGGGGAGCTCAATGGCAGAGCACGGATGCCAAAGGTTTGAGAGCGCATCTGTACGCTTGTAGAGGATGAGCCTGGCTCCTTTCAGGGAGGCTCGATGACTGTAGTGAATACAGGATGGACCTCCTGTCTTGCGCAAGACGGAAACACACATAGAATATACGTGAAACTGTAAGGGAGGAAACAGAGATGGAATTTCGTCAGGACGGGCAGGCGCTTGTCTGCAGAAGGCAGGGAGAGACCCTGCGTATTGAGCCCTGGGGCAAGGACGGCCTGCGTGTGCGTGCGACGATGTATCCGCACTTTACGGACAACGAGTGGGCGCTCACGGTAGCGCCGGGGGAGACGGAATCGGAGATTACCTACAGCACCGTCTCCCTGCGTGAGGGTGACGGAAACTACAGGGAGTATCCGACGGCGAGGATCACTAACGGGCGCATCAGCGCATTAGTCAACCATGGCGGAGTTATTCGCTTCTACCGGGACGGGAAACTGTTCCTGCAGGAGTACTACGCCAATTACGGCGGATCCATCACCAAGGAAAGCCACTGTATGAAGATCGTCAATCGCGAGTGGACACCGTATGTGGGCGGAGACTATCGCCTGACAGTGCGCTTTGAGCCCAATGACGGGGAAAAGCTCTATGGCATGGGGCAGTATCAGCAGCCCTATCTGGACCTGAAGGGGTGCGTCTTGGAGATGGCGCAGAAGAACTCGCAGACCACCGTACCCTTCCTGGTATCCAGTCTCGGATACGGCATGCTCTGGAACAACCCGGCCGTGGGCAGGGTGACCTTCGGGAAGAACCAGACAGTCTGGGAAGCCGGATGCTGCAAGGATATGGATTATTATCTGACGGTCGCGGATGCGCCCAAAGGCATTCTGGAGAACTACACGTCGGTCTCCGGGCGTGCGCCCGAGATGCCGGAGGACATGATGGGCTTCTGGCAGTGCAAGCTGCGCTACAGGACCCAGGAAGAGGTCCTCACTGTGGCCAGGCGCTACAAGGAGCTGGGAATTCAGCTGGATGCGATTATCATTGACTTCTTCCACTGGACCGTACAGGGTGACTGGAAGTTCGATACCACCTACTGGCCGGATCCCAAGGCGATGGTGGATGAACTGCATGCCATGGGGATCAAGGTGATCGTTTCGGTCTGGCCGAGCGTGGATCGCAGGAGCGAGAACTTTGGGGAGATGCTGGAGAGAGGCATGCTCATCCGCACCGAGCGTGGCTCGCTGCAGACCTATGATTACCAGGGCGACTGTCTCCAGATCGATGCCACCAACCCGGAGACCAGAGCGTATGTGTGGGAGAAGTGCAAGGCAAACTATGCTGACCTCGGCATTGATGATTTCTGGCTGGACAACTCCGAACCCGATCTGACCAAATATGACTTTGACAACTTCCGCTATCATATCGGACCGGCACTCTCCTGCTCCAACATCTATCCGCAGTGGTATTCCAGAACCTATGATGAGCCGATGCGCGCGATGGGCAAAACACCGGTCAACCTGTTGCGTTCGGGATGGGCGGGAAGCCAGAAGTACGGTAATGTCCTGTGGAGCGGCGATGTGCCGAGCACCTGGGAATCCCTGCGCGATCAGCTCAGCGCAGGACTCAACATGGGACTGGCGGGTATTCCGTGGTGGAATACGGATATCGGCGGATTTATGGAGGGCAATGTCAACGACCCGGACTTCATCGAACTGCTGATCCGCTGGTATGAATGGGCCGTCTTCCAGCCCGTGATGCGGCTACATGGCGACAGAGAGCCCTTTACCATTCCCGCACTTGATGACAGAGACTGGGGCGGCGGATACCTGCACACCGGTCAGGACAACGAAATGTGGAGCTACGGCGAGCAAGCGTATCAGATTATGCGCAGCAACTATGAGCTGCGCAGGAGCCTGAAGCCGTACCTGAAGGAGATCTTCGCGGAGGCCAGCAGCAACGGAAGCCCGCTTATGCGCACCCTCTTCTATGAGTTCCCGGAGGATAGCCAGGCGTGGCGTGTGGATGACGAATACATGTTTGGACCGAAGTATCTTGTATGCCCTGTGCTTCATAGCGGAGCGCGTGAACGGGAGGTCTATCTACCGGAAGGACAGTGGATGGACATCCGCACAGAGGAAAAGTACGAGGGCAATCAATGCATCACGGTATCCGCACCTCTGGAGAGCATTCCAGTATTCAGGAAGATGGCTTAAAACGGGGTGTGCGCCATTGCTCACTGTATCTATCAGATCTTTGAGCCAGCCGCCGCATTCTTCGCAGACGATATTATGAAGCGTGCCCCGGGATGGTTCCCGGGGCACGTTTGTGTGCATGGTAGGACGCTTCTTTGAGGACAAGGAGGTTGGCTTCTCCTGTTGCCTCAGTACATATCATCAAGGCATATTAACTTACAGTTGCCTGCATTTTTCTTCACTTCCTCGGTGAATCCACTCAGCGAGAAGAGATACAGTTCAGGATGAATTGCGGGAAGATACTTTAGTTTCTCCATAAACTTGTCGTATTCCCTCAAATCAAAGAGGGCATGCTTAAACTTGCATTCGCCGACGAGCTCAATGTTGTTATCATTTTTGCCGAGCAGATCGATTTCAATCTGTTTCGGCTTTCTGTTTTCATCAAGCACAGACTGCTGATAATCCGTGATCTCAGTCACGATGGGAAAGTCTTCCAGACCGGCATGCAAGAACAGGTATTCCTTTGCCATCTTCTCAAAGATTTTCCCCATGAAATCGTGAAGGTGCGGCTGGACATTGGAGCGATAATACGTTTCACCCCGGCCGGCGCTAATGAGGCTGACGGCTCGGTTCACATACTTGAACCAGAAGGCAAGCATGCTGTCACTCAAAACGTAATAGGGCTTATTGCTCACGCGCTTTTCCAGCAGCTCAGCGGAGAGGAGCATTTTCAGGGGGTAGGTAATATCACTGGAACCGACATAGGAAGCGATTTCGCTGTTTTTTGTGTGTCCTGTGGCTACCGCGGAGAGGATGGAATTGTATAAGGCTGGACTTTGCCTTTCGCCGGTAATGACCGTTCTGATCTGTTCCTCGGTGAAATATCCACCGATGGTATAAAACTGTCCAATGATGTTCTCTTCCAGACTGTATGTGGGATCGAACTGCTCAATGTATTTGGCTACACCGTTGGTCAGCCCGAAACATATGGCCTTCTCTTCATTGCTGAAACCCTCCAGGAAGGCTGCAGTTTCGAGATAATTGAAGGGCTTCAGGTGCAGCTCCAGATGGCTTCTTCCATACAGCGGAGCGGTTTGTGCAAGGACCTCTTCCTTCATGAAGCTGACGAGCGATCCGCACAGAATGAAGAATAGATTCCCGTTTTTCCAGGTGGTATCGATGATCTTCTGAAGAACAGACTGGATATAGGGGCACTGCTTGGCGAGGTAGGGATACTCGTCTATGGCAAAGATGATGCGTTCCTTTTCCGCTTGCTTCCCAATGAATGCAAAGAGTTTTTCAAAACTGCCAAAGCTGATCTCGCCTGCCATATCCGGGGCAAGGGACATCAAAACGGACTCTGTCATCATCGATAGCAATTCTGTCTCTTCCCGTTCCACTGCAGTAAAGGATATGCTTTTGCAATCATGCTCACGGATGAACTTGTTGATGAGTTCTGTCTTGCCCACTCTTCGCCTGCCATACAGAATGGTCATGAAGAATCCACGCTGTCGGAATTTGTGCTCCAGGGCGTTCAGCTCAGCAGCTCTTCCCCGAAAAACTTTCTGCATACGCACCTCTCCTTTATCCGTCATACCGAAATTCATTTCGCCTAAATTCATTTCGCCGAAATGAATTTCGGTTAATAGTATTCTATGTGATTGGACTTTTTGATGCAAGTGCTTTTTCCCATCAGAAAGGCAAACGCAAACGAAGGCACCGGAGATCCGGCGCCTTTTCGCAGAGGTCAGAAAGCAGTGAAGGGTGAGGATTAGCAGACCGGAGAAGCGGGATGAAGGCGGAACCTTTTGCGGTAGGCCCGAGGTGTCTCGCCATAGTACCTTCGGAAGACCTCGGCATAATAGCTTGCCCCGCCAAAGCCGCACGCAGCGGCAATCTCCGTAATGGAATCGTCGGTCTCCGTGAGCAGACGCAGACTCTTTTCCAGCCGATAGCGCTGCAGATAGGCAAGGGGTGTCTGGGCCAGATAATGGTGGAAGAGATCATAGCATTTGCTGATACTGATATGTGCGCTGTCTGCAAGAGACTGCATGGAGATCGGATCAGCGTATGTATCATCAATGAATTGCAGAAGCGAGCGCATGAGCATCAGGTCATGGGAAACCGGTACAGGCCCGGAGGGGGCGTCGGGCAGATGAGAATAGAGGGTCTGCCAGAGTGTGCAGAAGGCTGCCAAGATCTGGAGCTGGGCATGGGAGGTATGCGAGAGGGCATAGAGCGACTGAATCTGCAGGTTCATTTCCGCCTGCCAGGGAACCTCCGGAGACAAGACGAGGTAGGGCGTGGGATGCTCAAGAACCGGCCGGACAAAGGTAGTTTCCATGAAATCTGTGGTGCACAGAAGGCGCGGATGGAGGATCAGGCACAGGAAATGGCATTCCCTGTGCTCGGGTGAAAAGCCGAAGTGGAGCTGTCTTGCATTGACAAAAAGCCCTGTCCCCTCGGTGAGATGGATGGTCTCCTCGTTAATGCGGTACTCCATCTCTCCCGAGCATATGTAGATCAGCTCGATGTCCTCGTGCCAGTGGCACAGTGCGGCATAATCGGGATAATGCGAGAGAATCCCGCTTCGCAGATAGACCGGGAATCCCGGGACATCATAACTGACCTGCTCGGAGAGATCCGGACGCACCTGGACCTGCACCAGGGCGGCTTCTGACATGCTGCTCACCTTCTGGAAGATTGTTATAGTTTTTGCGCAAATCCTTATAGTTTCCCGCCTGGAAAACCAATATCATTGTAGATGCTAGCATATCCCGCGTCAAGCGATAAAGGGAGGGAAACGACGTGAAGGATAGAGGACTATGGCGCGAAATGGCCGGGATTGTGTTCCCCATGGCGCTGCAGAATCTCTTTACCTCGCTTGTCAGCGCATCGGATGCCCTGATGCTTGGCGGGCTGAGTCAGACGGGACTCTCGGCTGTATCCCTTGCCACGCAGGTTGCCTTTGTGCATTCGCTCTTTGTCATGGCTTTCATGATCGGGGAATCCACTCTGGCCGCGCAGTACTGGGGCAAAGGGGACCGGGAAACGGTGGAGCGCGTGCTGGGTCTTACGCTTCGCTATGCGCTTGCTGCCTCTGCGGTCTTCTCTCTTGCCGCCCTGTGTGTGCCGGGATGGCTCATGCGGTGCTTCACGAGCGACAAGGAACTCATTGACGCGGGCAGCCGATATCTGCGCGTGGTCAGTCCGGCCTATCTGCTCGGTGGCTTCAGTCAGGTATACCTGTGCATCATGAAAAACTCGGGGCGGGTGAAGCGAAGCTCCCTGTACGGTACGCTGACGGTTGTGATGAACCTTCTTCTCAATGCGCTCCTGATCTATGGCCTGCTTGGCCTTCCTTCCCTTGGCATTGCGGGGGCGGCCCTGGCCACGGTGCTCTCCAGATTGCTGGAGGCCGTATTGGTCGCACTGGAAAACCATCTCCCGGACAGGATCCATATGCATAGGGCTGCGGTGCTGCATCCGGAAAAGGGACTTGTGCGCGCCTTCTGGAAAATCACGCGTCCTGTCCTGGCCAACGAGCTGGCCTGGGGCGGTGGGGTCACGATGTACTCCGTGATCATGGGACACCTGGGCAATGACGCGGTTGCAGCTCATGCCGTGGCGGGGATCGTGAAGAATACGGTGGGCTGTGTCGCATCAGGCTTTGGCAATGGCGTGGCCATCCTTATTGGCAACCGGCTGGGTGCGGGAAAGCTGGAGCAGGCAAAGCGCGAGGGAGGAAAGCTCGTGCGCATGTCGCTGGTGATCGGATCGGTTTCCGGTCTCGCAGTGCTCCTGCTCCTTCCCCTGATTCGTCATCTTTCGGGCAATCTGAGCGATGCTGCGCAGGCATACCTTGGCAGCATGCTGGTGATCTGCGCATTCTACATGATCGGAAAGTCGCTGAACTCCACCATCATTGTGGGTATCTTCTGTGCCGGCGGAGATACGGTGTTCGGTTTCCTCTCCGACCTGATTGCCATCTGGGGTGTGATTCTGCCTCTGGGGAGCCTGGCCGCCTTTGTGTTCTCACTCCCCGTACCCTGGGTCTTTCTCATCCTCTCTATGGATGAATTCATCAAGATTCCCTTTGAATACCGGCATTACATGCAATACCGGTGGGTCAATAACCTCACGGAAGGAGCACAGGCATGAACCAAATCGAACGCCGCGACAAAGGCCTTGTCTACATCTCGGATGAGGCTGTCTTTGAGGAACAGCGCGCAGCCAGAAAGCTGACCTACGCACTGAACCATCACGATACCTCGGACTTTGCGGGACTGCAGAAGATCGTAAACGACCTCATTGATGCCAAGGACTGCAAAGCCTTCATCAATCCGCCGTTCTTCTGCGACTACGTGGGACATATCCATGTAGGAAACAACTTCTTTGCCAACTACAACTGCACGATCCTGGATGTGGCACCGGTCGTGATCGGGGACAACTGCCAGATGGCACCGAACGTCGCGATCTACACAGCGGGCCATCCCGTACATCCGGATACCCGCAACACCGCCTACGAATACGGCATTCCGGTGCGCATCGGCGACAACGTATGGATCGGCGGCAATACCGTGATCCTTCCCGGGGTCACCATCGGGGACAATGTCGTGATCGGTGCGGGCTCGGTAGTG
>JAFUZB010000469.1 GCA_017476845.1 Clostridia bacterium | reverse complement strand
TACCTTGGAGGAATGCTGGTGGCACGTGATGTGTTGTATTCGGAGCACAGCGCTTCCGCACTGAAAGTTACCCCGGACAGGACTGTGCTTCATGCGGATGGTCACAGTGTATCCGTGGTCGATATCGAGATGCAGGACAGTCATGGGATCCGCTATGCACTGGAGGACAGAATGGCGCAGTGGACATGGGAGGGCGTGGACGCACAGATTCGAATGGATAATGGCAACGCCTGGTCCACACTGCCCTTTACTGCAGACAGGATGCCGCTGTGTCAGGGGCATATTCAGATCATCATACGAGCTGGGCATGTAAAGGGTGAAGGTGCATTGTGTATTACAGTTGAAGGCTTTGCCACGCAGCGGGTTGCTTTCTCTTTTGTGTAACAGGAGGAAAGTACCATCATGGAAGACAGACTGTTTATCGGGGTAAATTATCATCCGCACGACTGGTCCCCCGAGCGGTGGCGCGAGGATATTGCGCTGATGGTGAAAGCAGGGTTTGATACGGTTCGGCTGGGTCATCTGGCATGGGACAGCTTTGAACCGGATGACGGCGTATATACCTTTGCGTGGTTTGATGAAGTGCTGGATTTGTTTGCGCACTTAGGAATCGGGGTTGTCCTTGATGTATCGGTTAGACCAGCGCCGGTATGGGTGCATGCGATCTGCCCGGGGTGCGATATCCATGATACGGCAGGAAACCCGAGTGCAGCCGTTCGGAGGTATATGGAGGATGTCTCGGACCCTGCGTATCAGAAGTATGCTATGCGATATGCCAGAGTATTCCTTGAGCATTATCGCAGTCATCCTGCGATTCGTGCCTTTGGACTGTGCAACGAGCAGGGGGCAGGCTTTATTTCGTATTCCCAGGGTGCCAGGGAGCGATTTCAGAAATGGCTGCGGAATAAGTACGGAAGCATTGATGCACTGAATCAGGCGTGGGCTACACAGCGCTGGAGCAGGCGGCTGCGATCGTTTGAGGATGTGGTCCTTCCGCAGACTTCTGTTGCATGCGGTGCACCGGAGGCATGGTTGGATATGCGCAGGTTTTATTCTGACGGGATCGGGCAGTTTGTTACCGCGCTGGCACGCCTGATTGAAGAGTTGGCGCCGGGAATTCCGCATTCGTCCAACCATTACTCCGGACATGAAAAGCTCGGGTTTGATCTGATGAAATATGCCGACAGTTTTGTGGATTATCCCGGTGTCGGTCATTACCCGGACTATGTGATGAACGAACAGGTGCAGTACACCTTTACCACAATCCAGGAACGCCTTGGTGAACAGGATAAGCCGATGTGGTTCCTGGAATTCATCTCCGGAGCCAACAGCATATTCGCGGGACCCGAAGGTTACGTACGCATGCAGGTTTTTTTGTGTCTGCAGCATCGGCTGCAGATGCTGTTGGGGTGGACCTGGAGAACAATGCTTGCAGGGGAAGAACAGTTCTATAACGGGTTGCTATGTCATGACGGGATACCGGGACCGCTATATACCGAGTATGCCCATATCGCGCGTGATTTCCGCAAGCTGGAAAAGCACGGGTTCCCCTATGTGCCTGAACCGGAGATTGCGGTCGCATTTAACCAGGACAGTATGTGGTGTGCGCAGTATTCTCCCCGGCATTTCGCTATGCCATATCCCCGGGCTGTGATCCAGGCACAACAAGCACTGTTTCATTTGAATCGGGATTACAACATGGTTTCGCTGGAACATCTGAAAAAGAACTACAAGATCCTTATCCTTCCTGAACACATCGTGATGTCCCCGAATTGCGCGCAAACGGTGCGCAGCTTTGTCGCCTCAGGCGGTACGGCGATCATGACCGGTTACTCGGCCACGCTCGATGAGCATGGCAAGGTTTTTGAAAGCACGCGTCCCGGGCTTCTCAGTGATGTCTTTGGGATTCGTGTCGCCGGGTTTGACCGCGCAGGACAACCGGATACGAAGGGATGGATTCAAGACAGTAAGCGGACCATTACTCGGGAGACAGATACGGTCCGCGTAACGGTGGACTATGTGGAGCGTCTGGAACTTCAGGGAGCATCATGCTTTGCTACCCTGGAGAATGGGCAGTGTGCTGTCTCCATGCACATCTACGGCAGGGGGAAAGCCATCTATCTTGCACCGGAGGCAAACAGTGATCTGCTGGAATGGCTCATCCAGGTGCTGGCGCCGTCAGTGGGGCTGAAGAAAATCAAGTTGGTTCCGAAGGGAGTGCAGATGCGACAGATTCGTCCAGGAGCATTCTTCTATGTGAACACGACCAACCTGCCGCTTACGGTTGAGCTGGATACACCTGCCTATGGGGTGCTTGCAGAGCGGATGTTTGAAGGGAAGTTATCGCTTGCCCCATATGACGGAGAATTGCTCATCGAAAAGTGAAAGAATAAACAGCGCATGTATACTGCACTTCATCCGTGTTGGATGTGGCTTGATACAAAAGGAAAACGCATACAGGGGCACGGCGGAAGTGTGAGCTTGTGGACGGTGCATATGATGTCAGCAGATATGGAGAAACAAAGAAAAGACGGACGGGAAAAACGTAAAGGGTAGAAGGGTTAACAAAGAACCCACCTCGTATCACACTGCTCCGTTTGGTGCAGTGATAACGATACGAAGCGGGTTCTTTGTCATGGATTGAAGTGTGTCGAAGACCAAAAGATCCCGTCAAAGATTTCCTCTGCACGACGGGCACGTAATTGTACTTTTTCTCTGAAACATAAATATGACCGCTTGACGTGTACACGTAAGACGGGTATAGTTAGACCGTGTGATAAAGAGCTTCGCGGACAAAGAAACGGAGAAGGTCTACGATCAGGTCTTTTCCAAGAAACTCCCTCATGATATCCAGCGTGTGGCGCTGAGGAAACTGATCATGATTGAAAATGCAGGATGTTTGGAGGATCTGAGGGTTCCGCCTGCAAACCGCCTGGAGACGCTCCAAGGCGACAGAGAGGGACAATACAGCATTCGTATTAATGACCAGTATCGGATTTGTTTTTCGATTGAAGGAAAGAACGATTTTCATGATGTTGAAATCGTGGATTATCATTGACGGAATGCGGGCATACTATGATTTCAGAGAGGAGGATCTATCATGGCTGATTTCATTCCTACTCCTACAATGAGTGAGATCCTCAAAGAGGAGTTCATGGGGCCGTTGCATTTGTCGGCATATAGGCTGGCACAGGGAATCAATGTTCCCGTTTCCAGAATTCAGGCGATCCTGAACAGTGGCAGAAGGATTACACCCGATACTTCGCTGCGCCTGGCCAAGTTTTTCGGCGTGTCGGATCGATATTTTCTGGACTTGCAGAATGATATCGATATCCGTAATCTGAAGGTCAGCATGCAGAAAGAAATTGCAGAGATTAAGCCCTACGAGGCTATGGCGATCTGAAAAAGAATATTGGCGAGCGGATGAAAGCATCTTGGAGAAATCCAGGGTGCTTTTTCATGCCTTTTTTACATAAAAGTGCCTATGGCGCGGGAAGGAGAACACCAGTGCAGAGAATGCCGACTTTATCTGAGACCGAAATGTCTCTTTTTGGACCAAATCCGATACGCTGACATTAGAATGCTGATTAGGAGATGGAACGAATAAAGAGGGCGGAAGTGGTCGAAGTAAGTGTTTTCCAGCCTCTCCACCTGGATAGATAGTGCTAGGCGTATTGTTCTGTCTATCCTGAAAAAGGCTCACTGCTCAGAGTGAAAGAAACTAAAAACCGTTCCTTGCTCGATTCAAAACTCGAGGGACGATTAGTCCATGAATGCAAGTCTCACTGTTTTTCCATAGCCTTTGGAATGATATCATTTGAGCCTTATATTACTTGAATTTCACTCTTGACAATTAGGGGAGTGTGATGTGAAGCTTGGTGACATTTTCCTCTGGCGCGGAAATCACAACGGTGCCGGGCTCGGTATAGTGGTCCTTCCAGGCATAGCCGCAGACGCTGCAGGTGTGGAGGGCGTATCCCCAGGTAGCCTCTCCCGGAGCTTCCAAAGTATCCACATAGTCGGGCACATCGCAGGCTTCGGGGGAGAGGACTTTGCTGTAATCCCAGACGACAGGGCGGCGGAAGCTGTCTCTGTTGCCATATTCGCGCGCAGGGGTCTGCAGCGGTTCGCCGATAAAGGCGCGCACATAGGAGCGGCGGTCGGGATTGTCCTCAAAGAAGATGATGCGGCCGGTGACGGTGTTGCGCGCCATCTCCCCGCGGGGATAGTCCATGCCGCACTGGTAATACATGCCCACGAGCCCGCCGTTATGGACGTAGCCGCGGCAGCTGTCATAGCCGTCAATCACAACGGTGTTCTCGATGAGATCGACGACGCCGCAGCCGAGGAGCCCACCCATGAACATCTCGCAGCGTCCGGCGCTGTAGCGGTCCTCATAGACCATCTCAATGGTGGCACTGCAGCCGGAAAAGGTGCCGCAGCCGTAGCCGATGAGGCCGCCGATGCCTGCATTCTTCCCGTAGCTTGCCATGGAGATACGCCCGTCGATACTGCAGTCCGAAATGGTACTGTGGTCCATATAGCCCGCCAGGACACCGGCATAGCAGTGGCTCTCGTTTTCAATCTCCACATGGGCACCGAGGAAGTGCACTCCGGTGACCGTGGCCTGCTCCATCACGGAGAAAAGGCCGGCAAAGGTCGTATCGTACTCGATAAGATTGCCGTCGCGGGTGACTCTGTGCTCCTCTCCCTCACGGGTGACATGCAGATTGTAGAGGGTACATCCGTTGCCGTTAAGAGTCCCGGAGAAGGCGAAGGGCGTCCAGTCCACGCCTTCCAGGTCGATGTTCGCCATGAGCACATAGTCCCCGGAGGGATTGTCCCGGATGGCTTCCAGCTCTTGGACGGTGCGGATCTCCGTAGCCTTTTCCGCAAGTGCGGGAAAAGTCAGGCAGAGAACAAAGGAAATGAGAAGGCAGGGAAGCAGCCTGTGCATGGCGTGAGGCCCCTTTCGAAAGATGGAATGCGTTCATTATAGCCGCGCCCGGAAGGGGTGACAAGCGGAAGGCACATAAAGGCAGTATCCCCTTCGCATAGCTTCCCAAGGAGGTGGGAAAGCGAAGCGGAGGGGATACGGATAGGCTGCTGTGACAAAGCGGGAAACGCGTGTTGTGTACCTCAGTCTTCCCCCTGCGGGGCGTGCAGGGTGCGCAGGAAGTTCTGCGCTCGCTCGCTGGCGGGGTGGGCAAAGAAGACCTCCGGGGTGTTCTCCTCGACGATGGTACCCGCATCCATGAAGACAATGCGGTCGGCGACCCTTCGGGCAAAGCTCATCTCATGGGTGACGATGACCATGGTCATGCCGTTCTCGGCAAGCTCGGTCATGACGTTTAAGACTTCGCCGATCATCTCCGGATCCAGCGCACTGGTCGGTTCGTCAAAGAGCATGGCCTGGGGATGCATGGCAAGCGCCCTGGCGATAGCGGCACGCTGCTGCTGTCCGCCGGAGAGCTGGGCGGGAACTTTAAGCGCCTGGTCTCCCACGCCCACACGCTCAAGGAGCTGAATGGCCTCCTCGCGCGCCTGCTTTTTCGGAATGTGCAGGACCTCTGTGGGCGCCAGGATGACATTGTCCAGGACTGTCATATGGGCAAAGAGATTGAAGGACTGGAAGACCATGCCAATCTGGCTCCTGAGCTCGGCGAGCTTTCTTCCCTCCTGGGGAAGGGCGGTCCCGTTGATGAGGATCTCTCCCGAGTCTATCGTCTCTAAGCGGTTGATCGTCCGGCACAGTGTGGATTTGCCCGAGCCGGACGGACCGATGATCACAACGACCTCCCCTTTCTCCACGGAGAGGGAGATGTCCTTGAGGACATGAAGCTGGCCATAATGCTTGTCGATATGGCGAATATCAATGACGGGCTGACTCATTGGGCGATCCCTCCAGGAAGCGAAGCTGCGCGGCGGCCCGAGCGCGTGGCGATGCGGTCGGAGAGCCGGTTGAGCAGGTAGTTGATGAGTATGTAGATGACGGCGACGACAAGATAAACCGAGAGCATGGCGTCATAGTTGGAGATGAGAACTTTGGCGTTCTGCATGAGATCGGCGCAGCTGACAATGTAGGCAAAGGTGGTGTCCTTGAGCACGATGACCAGTTCTGCGATGAGGGTAGGCACAACATAGCGTATGCCCTGCGGGAAGATGATGCGGTAGAAGGTCCGTGTCTCGGTAAGGCCCAGGCACAGCGCGGCCTCGGTCTGTCCTTTGGGTACGCTGTTGACGCCGGAGCGCAGCACCTCGGACACCACGCCGCAGGCAGAGATGGCAACGGGCAGGGTGATCTTCCAGAAGGCGGACAGCTTCCAGCCGAGCTGGGGCACGACGAGGAAGAAGAAGTAGATGAACAGAAGGGTCGGCACGCCGCGCGTAAACTCGATAATGGCCGTAGATATCGCCCGAAGGACACGGCTGCGGCGAAGGCGCAGGCGCAAAAGCAGGAAAGCCACGGCGAAGGAGATGAGCGCGGCGGTCAGTGCGACCTCAACCGTGGTCAGCAGTCCCTGACCCAAAAAGGTCCAGGTGGTTGCGCGCAGGAAGAAGGACCAGTAGCGCGCGGAGAGCTGACCGGTTGCCGCAAACTGGCGGATGATGAGCGCAATGAGCACGAGCAGCGCTGCCAGTGCGATCGCCGTGGCGATCCGGATGCGCCTGCGGGTTTTGGGTCCCGGTGCCTCATAGAGGAAATCCCGAATCGTTCCGTTTCTCATCTGAGGATCCTCACCTTTCTGTCAATGAAGCTGCCGATGCGTCCGATGACAATCCCGGTCAGGCAGTAGAGTGCTGCGGAGATGGCAAAGGCCGTCACGCCGCCGGTGGCATGGGTATTGATGTAGGACACGATACCGGTCAGGTCCATGGGACGCATGGGCACCTGGGAAGCCAGGGCGGTAGTGAGCATGGTGGCGACCAGCAGGTTGGTCATGGGAAGCACGGTGGAGCGCAGGGCCTGCGGGATGACGACGCGCCGCAGGATCTGAAGGAAGGTCAGCCCCAGTGCGCGCGCCGCCTCAATCTGTCCCGGAGGGATGGTGTTCATCCCGCTCATCAGGTTCTCCGAGCAGAAGGCGGAGGGGATAAGGATGGTCGCGATGAGCACGCACACATCGTAGGGGAAGGTGATCTTCAGATAGGGAAGGGCGTAGACTAGAAGAATCAGCAGCGTGGCGCCCGGAATGTTGCGGAAAATCTGCACGTAAAAATCCCCGAAAGCGCGCAGAGGCTTCACGGGGCAGACGCGGCAGACCGTGATGAGGATCCCGAGAACAAAGGCGCCCAGGAAGGAGAGGGCGGTCAGTCGCCAGGTGGTAAAAAGCGACTGGAGATACCGGTCACCGTACTGGGACAGGAGCGCGGATAGGCTCATGGAAAAACCTCCAAAGGCAGGGCCTCAGGGAATGTCCCCTGAGGCCCTGCCTGTCATTGTGTTATCTCATTTATTCGGCAATGGCCGGAGCTTCCGGAATGCTTTCGATGCCGGTGCGGTCGCCCAGGCTGATCTTCCACAGGTTGGCCCAGGTGCCGTCCTCCTCGATGGTCTTGAGGAAGTCGTTGACAAAGGCTACACCGTCGGAATCCTTGGGAAGGCCGATACCGTAGTTGTCTTCCGGTCCGAACACGTCGCCGGCCACGGCATAGAGGCCGGGGTTCTTGACGATGGAGTTGAGGATGAGGGTATAGTCGGTGACATAGGCGTCAGCACGTCCGAGTTCCACAGCGGCGCGGGCTTCGATATCGGTTTCGAATTCCTGCACGATGGCGTCGGGGGCAAATTCAGCCAGGATACTGGGGCCGGTGGAGCCGGACTGGGTAGCGACGAGCTTTTCGGCGAGGGAATCGACACCGGTGATCTCTTCATTGCCATTCTTGATCAGGACGGCCTGCTTGGAGGTGTAGTAGGGGCCTGCGAAGGAGATGACTTCCTGGCGGGAGGGCGTGATGGAGTAGGTGGCGAACACGGCGTCCACCTGATCGCTGGTCAGCACGGACTCGCGGGTGGAGGAGGTGACCTGGGTCAGATCGAACTTGGTCTCATCGCCCAGAATGTACTTGGCCAGGAGCTGATAGAGGCCTGCGTCAAAGCCGCGGATGCCGTTGTCGGTCTCATCGAGCTGGCTGAAGAGGAAGGAGGTGCGGGTGCCGCCCACGCGGAGGATGCCGGCTTCCTTGACCTTGGTGGCCCAGGCGCTCGCCGCGATGGCTTCGTCGGAGGCCACAGGGCCGGAGGCGATGAGGGCATCAAAGGCTTCCTTATCGATGGCTACCCCTTCGGGTTCCTCGGCGAAGGCAAAGGCGAAGACGGAGAGAAGAAGCGCGAGGGTGGAAACGAGGGCGATCAGCTTTTTGAATGTCATGGTAATCCTTCTTTCTGCATCATGTGCATATATGTATGGTTTATCGGGGACAAGTCCCCGGCTTGCGCTTAGGGGCAACATCGACGGCTCAGGCAATGCATCAGGCGGAGGAAAAGCTTCGGTTTCCTCATCGTATCAGACCTCCTTGCGTCTGGGATGGCGAAAGGATAGCAGACCCCGCCTGGCCTGTCCAATCTCAGAAATTGATGGGCTGTTATCGGGAGAATCTATAGCACATCCGACATCTCATAGTGCTTCCTGATAGACAAAGTTATCAAGAAAATGGATAGCAATCTATAGAAAGAATCTATAGCTTCTGTGCACAACCTGATTCTTGACGCACGCGCGATTTCCCTCCATAATCATGATGTTGTCCACATAGGCAGCGGAAGGAAAACAAGGAGGATACCGGCATGGCAAAAGCATGTATGTTGAAGTGCGCAGGGATGACCTGTGCCTGTTTGGCATGCTTCTGTTGTCTCCGCTTTGCCGCCTCCCGGGATTCCCTATGCGCTGCCTGAGGGCAGAGAATACGCACTTACCGGGCAGGAGCAACGCGCTTCCTGCCCTTTACTTTGGAAACGGATACGCCAAGGGGGAACACCATGACACTGCAGCAACTCAATTATGTGATTGTCATCTCGGAGACCGGCTCGCTCAACAAGGCAGCCGAGCTCCTCTATGTTGGCCAGCCCACGCTGACGAGCGCGGTGCGCGAGCTGGAGAAGGAACTGGGGATCACCATCTTTCACCGCACGCCGCGCGGCGTGACGCTCACCACTGACGGCATCAAGTTCCTTCCCTATGCAAGACAGGTCTATGCCCAGTACCAGAGCCTACTAGAGGAGTACGGCAAGGCGGAGAAGAAAAAGACGAGCTTTGCTGTCTCCACGCAGCACTATTCCTTTGCCGTCAAGGCCTTCGTGGAGATGGCCAAGGGCGTGGACGTTGCGCAGTACGAGTTGGCGATTCGGGAGACGCGCACGCAGGAGGTCATCGACGATGTGGCGGGGCTCCGCAGCGAGATCGGCATCCTCTACATGAACTCCTTTAATCGGAAAGCTCTCACCAAGATCCTCAATACGGCGGGTCTCGTGTTCCATCACCTGATCAACTGCCGGGCCTACGTCTATCTGTGGAAGGGTCATCCGCTGGCAGACAAGCGGTCCATCACCCTGGAGGACCTCGCCCCCTATCCCTGCCTGGCCTTCGAGCAGGGGACGAGCACACTCTACTTTGCCGAGGAGCTCCTGCCCACAAAGGAGTATGCGCGCATCATCAAGTGCTGCGACCGCGCCACCGTCCTCAATCTCATGGTAGGCCTCAACGGCTACACCCTGTGCTCCGGCATCATCTGCGAGGAGCTGAGCGGACCGGACTATATTGCCGTACCCTTCTCGGCCGGGGAGGACCAGGAGGACGCGACCATGGAGATCGGCTTTGTCGAGCGCAGAAACACGATCCGCTCTCCGCTGGGGGAAAAGTACATCGAACAGATTCAGAAGTACTTCCGAGAAAGTCCCGAGGTTCCGGAGGAGCCGCAGGTCGCAGCATTAGAAGAGGTTCAAAATACAGAGGCATGACAGGTTCCCGGCCGGAAGAATTCCGGCCGGGAACCTGTCTTTTTCGGGAAGGGATATAGAAGAAAAGAACAAATCACATGCAGTTATAAACAAAATTGATAACTGATGATCAAAAGCATGTATTGGACGAAAAAGTGACAATCCTGTATCCTGCCCACTGTCCCCGAAAGCCGGGGACAGAAACGAAAGAAGACGGTGAAGTCCTGTGCTTATCCTGAGGCATATCGGCTGCTCCGTGGCCCGAATGCGGCGGACAGTCTGAAGGTACCCTTGTGAAATATAAACGGATAAGAAAAATGAAAGAAGGATCACAACAATGAAACGGATTCTTGCGCTTGTACTTGCAGCCTCCCTGCTGCTCTCCCTCGTTGTCGTCTCCGCCGGCGCGGAAGAAGACAAAAAGGTTCTCCACTGGTTCATCGGCGGCGAAGTGACCACCGTGGATACCGGCAAGGTCTATGACACCATCTCCGGTGAGGCCGTGTTCCTCATCGCGGATCCGCTCTATCGTCTGGACGAGAACGCCGACCCGGTCCCGAACCTGGCCGTAGCGCTCCCCGAGATCTCCGAGGACGGCCTGACCGTCACCGTCACCATCCGTGACGATGCCAAGTATGTCGACGGCACCCCCGTCAAGGCCCAGGACATTGTCTATGCCACCCAGCGCATCTTTGATCCGGCCGTAGGTTCCCAGAACTCCTCCGTGGCGGACATCAAGAACGGCGCTGCCGTGCGTGCAGGCGAGGTTGCGGTGGAAGAGCTCGGCGTCAAGGCCCTGAGCGACACCGTCGTGGAATTCACCCTCTCCGGCGCGGATCCCTACATCACCAAGAAGCTGGCTGACACCTCCTACTCTCCGATTCCTCAGGCCTTCGCTGAGGCCCAGGGTGAGGGCTATGCCCTGAGCGCCGATGCGCTCCTCTCCGCCGGCCCCTTCGTGCTCTCCGGCTGGACCGGAACCGAGATCAGTTGGTCCTATGTCAAGAACCCCAACTACTGGGATGCCGAGAACGTGTACTTCGACGAGATCATCTATCAGGTGGTCAAGGATCAGAATACTGCCCTGAACCTGTATGAAGCCGGCCAGATCGACGGCGTGAACGTCGACAGCGACTTCATCCCGCTCTATGAAGGTCAGGAAGATCTGGTGAAGATCAACACCCTGCGCATGACCAACCTCGAATTTAACATCAACTCTCTGCAGGGCGACGGCAGCTACACGCCCCATCCCGTCCTCTCCAACGAGAACATCCGCAAGGCCCTTGTCTACGGCATCGACCGTGAAGAGCTCTGCAGTGCCGTCCTTAACGGTGCCGCCGCTCCCGCAGTGGGCGTCATCCCCAATGGTATTGCCGCTTCTCCCGACGGCGAGAGCGTGAAGGACTCCTTCGGCACCCTGGTCTACACCGATCTGGAAGCTGCACAGGAATACTTCAAGAAGGGCCTGGAAGAGCTGGGTGTGGACAGCGTTGAGCTGCGCCTGGTCACCTCAGATACCGACGAATCCATCAAGATCGGCACCTATCTGCAGTCTGCCTACCAGACCAACCTGCCGGGTCTGACCATCAACCTGGCCAATGTTCCCTCCTCCGTGCGCTTTGCCGAGATGATGGGCTACAACTTCGACCTGGCCCTGGGCGGCTGGACCGGTGACTACGATCCCACCTCCTATCCGAACCAGTTCGAGACCAGCTATGAGCACAACCATGCCAAGTGGTTCTCCGATGAGCTGACCGCGATCATCAACGCCCTGAAGAATGAAGACGGCACTGATTTCGCAGCCCGCTGGGAGCACCTGCGCCAGGCCAACCAGTACCTGGTGGACAATGCGATCACCATCCCGTTGGAGCAGGCCGTGAAGGGCTACCTGGTCAACACCAAGCTGCAGAACTATATCACCCATCAGCTGGGTTACTCTGTGTTCGATCTGAGCCGCGCCTACTTTGCAGAATAATGCATTTTCACCTCGGGTTTCAGGGGCTCCCGTTTGGGAGCCCCTTTGACCACGTTTATACGGACGGAGCTTTTGCCCTATGAAAGCAAAGAGATGGGTCAAGTACATCTGCACTCGCCTTTTCTATATGGCCCTTACGCTGTTTATCATCACCAGCGCGACCTTCTTTCTCATGAACGCGCTGCCCGGCACTCCCTACAACAACCAGGACCGCCTCACCCAGGCGCAGCTGGACATGCTCAACAAAAAATACGGCTTTGACAGGCCGCTTTTTGAGCGCTATATCAACTACCTGGGCAATGTCCTGCACGGGGATTTCGGCGTGTCGCTCCAGTTCTCCGACCAGCCGGTGGCCACGCTCCTCTCCCAGCGCATGGGCCCCAGCCTTCAGCTAGGCCTGCAGGCGGTGCTCTTTGGGTCGCTCGTGGGTGTATTTCTCGGCGTGATCGCGGCCATGCACCAGAACCGGGCGCTGGATGTCTTCTGCTCGCTCTTTGCCATCACCGGGCGATCGGTTCCCAATTTCGTGGTCGCGGTGCTGCTGCAGTACATTTTTGCGGTGACGCTGAAGGTACTGCCGATCGGTCTGTGGGATGACGGCTTTCGGTCGACCATTCTCCCGACCCTTGCGCTCTCCATCTCGCCCATGGCCGAGAGCTGCCGCTTTATCCGCACCGAGATGGTGGAGGTCCTGTCCTCGGACTATATTGAGCTTGCGCGCGCCAAGGGCATGAGCGAGATTCGGATCGCCTTCACCCACGGCCTGCGCAACGGTCTTATCCCGCTCATCACGGTCCTTGGTCCCATGACGGTCTCCCTCATGACGGGATCCCTTGTCGTGGAGAATATCTTTGCCGTGCCCGGCATCGGCGAGCAGTTCACCAAGTCCATTCTCTCCAACGACTATTACACGATCATGGCGGTCACGATTCTCTTCTCCGCCCTGCTTGTCGTCGTGATCTTCCTCACCGATATTCTCTATCAGATCATAGATCCGCGCGTGCGCATTGAGGGGGTGCAGTAAGATGAGCCAGATATCGCAGCAGCTTATGGATGACAGCGCATTTGTGCCCGCCCAGGTCCGCCGCGAGGAGGCTGAGCCCGAACTGCCCCGCGCCCTCTCCTTCCTGGAGGACAGTTGGCGAAAGCTCAGGAAAAACCGCGCGGCGGTCGTTACGATGATCCTTCTGGTCATCATCACCGTTCTGGCCTTTCTTGCCCCTGTCATTTCGCCCTATGATCCCAACGAGCAGCACCTGGTCTGGAAGAACCTTCCGCCCAAGTGGCCCGGTGTGAACATAAGCGGACTCAACGGCACCTCCACCTTCCGCGGAAAGCAGGTGGACAATTATGCCATGGCCAATGTCCCCGAAGGGACCTGCTTCCTCTTTGGCACCGACGAGTTCGGGCGTGACCTGCTCTCCAGATGTCTTTGGGGGACACGCATTTCACTCACTATCGCCTTTATTGCGGCGCTTCTGGACTTGACCATCGGGATCGCCTACGGCCTGACCTCCGCCATGAAGGGCGGGCGGACCGACACGATCATGCAGCGCATTCTGGAGATCCTCGCGGGCATTCCCTCCCTGGTGCTGGTCGTGCTGATGCTCCTCGTCTTTGAGCCCGGTATCACGAGCATTATCCTGGCCATGGTCATTTCCTCCTGGATTCCCATGGCGCGCGTGGTACGCGCCGAGGCGCTGCGCCTCAAGCAGATGGAGTATGTGCAGGCTGCGCGTGCCCTGGGTGCCTCGGAGGTCAAGATTGCTCTCTCGCACATCCTGCCCAATATCAGCGGTATCGTCATCGTCCGCGCGATGTTCTCCATCCCCACAGCCATCTTTTTTGAGACCTTCCTTTCGTTCCTGGGCGTGGGCATGAAGATCCCCAATGCGTCCATCGGAACGCTGCTCAACAGCGGCTACAAGGTCTTCAAGCTCTATCCCTACCAGATGTTTATTCCCGCGCTGATCCTGTGCGTGATCATGCTGTCCTTTAACCTGTTTGCAGACGGTCTGCGCGACGTGTTCGATCCCAAGATGAAGGAGTGAAAGAGATGCCGGATACAGCCATTTTACAGGTCAGCCACCTCTCGGTCTCCTTCGATACCTATGCCGGAAAGGTCGAGGCTGTGCGCGACATCTCCTTTGCATTGCATCGGGGCGAGACCCTTGCGCTTGTGGGGGAGAGCGGGTGCGGCAAGTCCGTGACCTGCCGCTCGATCATGCGGCTGCTTGCGCGCAACGCGAACGTGGATGCTGGGGAGATCCTCTTTTCCGGGGAGGACCTGCTCAAAAAGAGCAACCGGGCCATGCGCGATATCCGCGGCGGCAAGATTGCCATGATCTTCCAGGACCCCATGACGAGCCTGGACCCGACCATGAAGATCGGGAAGCAGATCGCCGAGGCTGTGCGGCTGCACCGGGACGTGAGCCGCAGAGAGGCCAACGCGCGCGCCGAGGAGCTTCTGAGCCTGGTGGGCATTGACGAACCGACGCGCCGGTACCATCAGTATCCCCATGAGTTTTCCGGCGGACAGCGCCAGAGGATCGTGATTGCCATCGCGCTGGCCGCGGACCCGGAGATCCTCATCGCCGATGAGCCGACGACGGCCCTGGACGTGACGATGCAGGCGCAGATCATTGACCTGATCCGCGATATCCAGAAAAAGACCGGGACCTCTGTCATCTTCATCACCCATGACCTGGGCGTGGTCGCCAATGTGGCCGACCGTGTGGCGGTCATGTACGCGGGTCGGATCGTGGAGATTGGCCTCTCCGACGAGGTCTTCTATGATCCCCGGCACCCGTACACCTGGGGCCTTCTGGCCTCCATGCCGACCCTGGCCACAGACTCGGAGACACTCTATGCCATCCCGGGTACACCGCCCACCCTCATTCATCCCGCGCCCGGCGACGCCTTTGCTCCGCGCAATCCGTATGCCCTGGAGGCGGACCGGATCAAGGAGCCGCCGCTTTTCCAGGTGAGTGATACGCACTATGCGGCTACCTGGCTTTTGGACCCGAGGGCACCCAAGGTGTACCCGCCGGAGTCCATCCGTCAGCGCCAGGCGGCCTACCAAAAGCGGCAGGAGGAAAAGGAGGCGAGGGAGCATGGCTGAGACAAGGCATCTTCTGGAGGTCAGGAACCTCGTGCATGAGTACCCAGGGAGCGCCGGCAAGCGCGCCGTGGATGACATCAGCTTTGTCATCCGGGAGGGGGAGACCTTCGGCCTGGTGGGCGAGAGCGGCTGCGGCAAGACGACGACGGGCCGCATGCTGGTGAGGCTTCTGGATATTACCTCCGGGTCCGTCACCTTTGACGGAGAGGATATCACGCACCTTAAGGGCAAGGAGCTTCTTGCTTTCCGCAGGCAGGCCCAGATCATCTTTCAGGACCCGTATGCGAGCCTGGACCCCCGCAAGAAGGTCCGGGACATCATAGCCGAGGGCATCGACATCCACAAGCTCGCCAAGGACAAGGCCGACCGGGACGATCAGGTATCCCGTCTCATGGCCTCCGTGGGCCTTCGGCCGGAGCATCTGACGCGGTATCCGCACGAGTTTTCGGGCGGCCAGCGCCAGCGCATCGGCATCGCGCGCGCCCTGGCGACACGGCCCAGGTTCGTGGTGTGCGATGAGCCGATCTCCGCATTGGATGTTTCCATTCAGGCGCAGGTGGTGAACCTCCTCAGGGAGGAGCAGCGCAAGCGGGGACTTACCTATCTCTTCATTGCCCATGACCTGTCCATGGTCAAGTACATCTCCGACCGCATCGCTGTCATGTACCGGGGACGGATTGTGGAAACGGGCCCATCTAACTTGGTCTACAATCATCCGCTGCACCCGTACACCAAGTCACTCATCTCCGCCATTCCGCTGCCGGATCCGGAGACCGAGCGCGAACGCAGGCGGATTCCGTACGCCGGGGAAGGACTGGAAGGAAGCCTTCAGGAGGCGGAGAGCGAGCATTTTGTCTTGATGAAATAACGCAAAAAGGGGAAGGGCTTATGGACATTCGGGAAAGGATCAAAGACTACATTACATCGCAGGATGCGGTCTACCGGGCGCTGGCCCTGGACCTGCATGCGCATCCGGAGGTCTGCAACGAGGAGTACCACGCCTGTGAGATCCTCTCCGCGCAGCTTACGCGCGAAGGGTTTACGGTCAAAACGGATATTGCGGGACACCCCACCGGGTTTACCGCGGTCTACAAGTCGGAAAAGGCGGGGCCTGTCCTCGTCTTTCTTGCCGAGTACGATGCCCTGCCGGGCCTTGGGCACGGGTGCGGGCACAACCTGTTTGGACCCACCTCCTGCCTTGCGGCCGCCGCGCTCAAACAGGTGATCGACGAGGTGGGCGGCGAGGTGCGCGTCTACGGTACTCCCGGCGAGGAGGGCGGCATCAACGGAAGCGCGAAGGGCAGCTTTGTGCGCGAGGGTTACCTTGAGGGCGTGGACGCTGCACTGTGTGTGCATCCCGGGGATGTCGACGAGGTGACAAGCCATCTGATCGCATGTGCGCCCTGTGACATTGAATTCTGGGGCAAGCCCAGTCATGCGGCTGCGGCGCCGGAGAAGGGCATCAACGCGCTGGATGCCCTGATTCTCACCTACAACGGCATCAATGCCCTCCGTCAGCACCTGCCGAGCGATGTGCGCATCCACGGCGTGATCACAAGCGGGGGAGACGCAGCCAACATTGTGCCGGAGTACGCGAGCGCGCGCTTCTTCTTCCGCGCGGCCACTTCTCCGGTCCTGGACATGGTCTACCGGAAGATGGAGAACATTGTCGCGGGCGCGGCGCTCATGACGGGTGCCAAGGGCAGCCTGAAGCCTGTGCAGAACCGCGTGGAGAACATGATCCTCACCCCGCTTCTGGACAAGGTCTATGCCGAGGAGATGGCAGGGCTCGGTGTGAAGGTGGGGACACCCGATCCCACACGCAGCGTAGGGTCCTCGGACGTGGGTAACATTTCCCAGGTCGTGCCCACCATTCAGCCGACCATACGGATCACCACCGTGCCGACGCCCTGGCACACTGAAGCCTCGAGGGATGCGTCCTGTTCAGAGCTGGGTCTTCAGTCAATTGCACTGGGCGCAAAGGCACTGGCCTTCACGGCCCTGCGGCTCATCCAGGATCCGGCCCTGCTCAGGGCGATTCAGGATGAGCACCGCGAAGCGCTGCGCGCGCAGGCAGCACAGGGGTGAGGGCGATGGCAGCCAAGCGAAGGAAACTCACGCAGGGCCGGCTTGCCCTGTACAATGTGCTCAGGCGCCCAGGGAGGACGGCAGGGCTAACGGTGCTTTCCGGCATCCTGGCCTTTCTGCTCTTTGCGGGCGTGGTGCTTACCGTCAATTTCAACGAGGGTCTCTCCCGGCTAGGCGACCGTTTCGGTGCCGACCTGATCGTGGTGCCCAGAGGGGCGGACGAGCAGGTGAAGGGGATCATCCTGCAGGGGAGCCCTGGATTTTTCTACATGGATAAAGAAACCGCGCAGCAAGTGCGCGGCGTGGCGGGGGTCTATCAGGCCTCCGCTCAGTTCTTCCTGACCTCGGTTGCGGCAGACTGCTGCGATATGCCGGTGGAGCTTATCGGGTTTGATCCGAAGACGGATTTTACGATCCTGCCCTGGCTCTCCGAGAGCTTTGACGGGGAGCTTGGGGAGAAGGAAGTGATCATAGGGAGCGACATTACGCCCTACAATAACTGCACGGTGCGCTTCTATGATGCGAACTACTGTGTCGCTGCGCAGCTGACTGCCACCGGCACGGGACTGGACCAGGCGGTGTACGGCAACTGGGACACCCTCATGGTGATCTTCCGGGACGCAAGGCGGCTGGGGCTGGGAAACATTCCCGACCGTGACCCTGAAAAGTCAATTTCCTCGGTGCTGGTGCGTGTGGAGGCAGGCGAGGATACGGATATCGTTGCCCAGCGGATCCTTGCGCAGGTAGAAGGTGTGAGCGTGGTGCGCACGCAGAGCATGCTGACACAGATTGCCGCATCGCTTCGGCACCTCTCGACCTTTCTCTATGCGTTTATCGTCCTCTTTGCCCTGACGGCCCTGTTTACGCTGGGTATTGTCTTCTCCGTGACGGCAGGGGAGCGGCGCAGGGAGTTTGCCATGCTCCGAACCCTTGGTCTGACAAGGCGCAGGCTCTCCACCCTGATCCTGCGCGAGGCGGCGATCATCTCAGGCGCAGGCGCACTGCTCGGCACAGCGCTGGGACTCATTGTTGTGGTGCCCTTCAGCGAGGCGATCGGGGCCAGTCTGGGACTTCCGGCGCTGGCGCCGGGAGGCGGGCAGATCCTCTTTGCTTGCGCCCTCAGTCTCCTGATCACCTTCCTTGTCGGCCCGCTTGCGGCCTGCGTGAGTGCGCGGAGGATCGCGGGCGAGGAAACCTATCTGACACTGCGGGAGGGCGAATAAGATGCTTCTTGATTTGCAAGATGTTTCCCGCGTATTCCGCAGGGAGAAGACGACCGTGGAGGCGGTAAAGCATGTCAGCCTCCAGATCGAAAGCGGAGAGTTTGTCTCGATTATCGGGCGGTCCGGGAGCGGAAAGAGCACACTGATCAACCTGATCACAGGGCTCCTTCAGCCGACCTCCGGAAGGATTTTTCTTGATGGGGAGGAGCTGACTGCGCTCCCAGATGCGCAGGCGACAAAGCTTCGCAATGCGCGCATCGGCTATGTCCCGCAGGGGCAGAGCACGATTTCCAATTTGAGTGTGATCGACAATGTCCGGCTTCCCTTCTTTCTCTTTCCTAGGGAAGGAACACCGGATGCAAAGGCTGAAGAACTGCTTACGAGACTTGGCATAGGGCAGCTTGCGGACGCAATGCCCAGATCCCTCTCGGGCGGTGAGCAGCGGCGGGTTGCGATTGCAAGAGCGCTGATCAACACGCCTTCCCTTGTGGTGGCTGATGAACCGACAGGGGACCTGGACAGTGCGAACACGCAGGCAATCATCCGTCTGTTCCGGGAGATCGCCGATGGTGGAACGGCTGTACTCATGGTGACCCATGAGGTGGACACCACGGCAGCGGGAGACCGCGTGTATCGGATGGAGGATGGACGGTTGACGCAGGAGCGGTAGTATGCATCAGCACGCTATGACTTGAAAGGGCCTGTCGATCCTTATTGGGATTGTCGTAATGGAACAGATCAACCAAGAAACCAGTGACAAAAGTTGCCCACCTTGCAGCTGTTCCGGCTTACAGAAGGTTTGTAAGTGGAAGAGCTGCAAAGTGGGCTAATATCTATCGAAAGTTGTAATATGGGACGGATCAGTCTGTCACTTCGCAAACTTCACCTTTGCAGTCTTGGCACAAAACGCTATGCCATATATCAACTGCTGCTCGTAGCCCTCTGGCTTAACCTTGTCATATCCTTTTTTGAAGATTTGCTTAATGGCATCATCGCAGTCAGCATCAAGGTCTTCTTCCTTTTCAGACCGTTTGAATTCCAAAAGCAGTAAGCTTCGTTTGCCACGATCCTTCACCCGCAAATCCAGTCTGCCAAGGCCGGCTTCGTCATTGGAATCAGGTGCGAATCCCCGGGAAGTAAAGATTCCATTCAACATACCGTGGTAGTAATTCTCTCCGTAATCAAAGTAGCTGATGGAGTTCCACAGAATCTTTGTCAGCATGTTGGATGCCGTCTGCGCATCCTTGTTCCACATGGCAGCGATAAAGGCATCCACATCTCTGGCATCCAAGGTTCTCTCAAACCTTGCCACAACAGCATCTTTAAAGAGATGGGCAATCTCCGCATTGGGAATACGGAGCTTCACTTTACCTCTGCCTGCTGTCTTGTCAGCCTTTGAGACATAACCCGTCATCAGCAGCACACTCCACAGGTTCTTCTCGGAATCGGAAATGTGGTCGTAGGTAAGTTCTTCTGAAATGTCCTCTGTGATCGTTCGTCCATTAAGAAGCGCTTCAAACTTCTCTGAGGCATCAATTGTACTGTGATTCACAAAGTCATTGAGGATCGCATTGGAACTGGTATCAGCCCAATAGTTCCTCGGTTCTTCTTCCTCATCGTCAATGACTGCAGAAAGATAGCTTGATACATCCCACGGGCAGAACACTTCGGTGTTCCCGAAAATATAGCCATCATACCAGTCTTTGATCAGATTCAATTTACCGGGGAGGCCAAAAGCGTCCAGCATTCCGGCAACCTCTTCCTGGGTAAAACCGAAGTACTGGCTAAATTTCCGGCTTGTAACAGAATAGCAGGCAAAGTTGTTCACGCCGGTAAAGATGCTTTCTTTGGAGATCCGCAGGCACCCAGTAACGACTGCAAACTTCAGATAGTCATTTGTCTTCATCGAGAGGCTCATCATTCCGCGGATCGTATCAAGCATCTGCCTATAGAATTCCTTGTCCTTTGTCTCCTCGGCCTTGGCTAGCGGGACATCATACTCATCAATCAAAAGAATGACCGGCTTACCGTAAACAGCCATCATCATCCGCATGATCGTTTTCAAGGAATGCTTTACTTCCTCCAAATCGGCGGTTTCCGACTTGAGCCTTCTGAACATCATCACATCATCCGGATCCACTCTCTTGTCTTCGAGCAGATATACATGTTTTTTGCAGAGATCAGAAAGCACAATCTTCAGCATTTTGAATGCAGAGACGAATGTGAGGCCTTCCACATCCTTAAGCGAAAGGAATAGCACAGGGTACTGGTTCATCCATTCCTTGCAAAAATCAGGATGATCCACCACAATCTTTCGTCCTGTAAAGACACTCGCGCTGTCCCGGCCGATATCAAAAAAGCTCTCCATCATACTCATGGTAAGCGTCTTGCCAAATCGGCGAGGACGGGTGAACAGAGTCACCTTGTTGCGAGTCGTAGCCACGAGCTCATAAATCAGCTCCGTTTTATCCACATAATAGCCGTCATCCTTGATGAACTGGTCAAAGATGTCATTACCGACCACAATCATTTTGCCCATCTAT
>JAFUZB010000468.1 GCA_017476845.1 Clostridia bacterium | reverse complement strand
CCCTTAGCATGTCGCAGTCTAGCGGCTTTACGGTGGAGCAGTTGACAACGCTGACATGAACATTCTCCTTCTCAAGGAGTCTCGCCGTGTCCAGTGCTTCTCGCACCATGGAACCTACAGCGAGAATCGTGGCCGCACGGCCTGCCTTCAGCCTTTCCCATTTTCCCACTACAAATTCTGTGCAGGGGTAATCCGAAAGCAGCACCGGTTCCCTGCCGTAGCGGATCGCCAAAGGTCCGGCAAAAGTCTGTGAAAAGCGCATCATCTGCCGCAGTTCCTGCAGATCACGCGGCGCCAGAACCGTCATATTGGGAACCGGAATCAGCTCGGCCAAGTCAAAGACACCGTGGTGGGTTTCACCGTCATGCGCCGAGAGTCCGGCGCGGTCAATGATGAAGGTCACGGGCCATCTCTGCATGCTCACATCATGAATCATCTGATCATACACGCGCTGAAAAAAGCTCGCATACACCGCAAAATAGGGCTTCATGCCGCCTGCGGCAAGTCCTGCGGCCATGGTCGTTGCATGCTCCTCCGTAATGCCCACATCCAGCACACGCTCAGGAAAGCGGGCCTGCAGACTGCTCAGTCCGGTACCCGATACCATAGCTGTGGAAATTGCAACGATGCGCGGGTCAGACTCGCACATCACCGTCAGTTCGTCGGCCATCACCTGTCCAAAACCGGGCAGGCTGGAGATTTCCTTGCTGTCCCCCGTCTCCACGTAGAAGGGGGCCACCCCGTGAAAGTGCTCGGGCTGCTGCTCTGCCCGGTCATATCCGTACCCCTTGGTGGTGAGCACATGAATCATCACCGGTCCGTCATACTCCCGCGCTTTGCGAAGCGTGGATTCCAAGGCACCGATGTCATATCCGTCAATCGGACCAAAATAATGAAAGCCCAGTGTCTCAAAGAAATCCTCGCCCACAATCATGTGCTTGAGGGTAGTCTTGGTGAAATGGACGACCCGATAAAGGGGTTTCCCTATAACGGGAATCCTTTCCAGTCCTGTCTTCACATGCTTTTTCGCACTGGACCAGCCCTGCGAAATCCGCACATCGGTCAGATGTCTAGAAAGTGCCCCTACATTGGGAGAAATGGACATCTCATTGTCATTGAGAATGACAATCATCTTCGTCTGGCTGGACCCGGCGTCATTGAGTGCCTCATAGCACATGCCGCCCGTCATTGCACCGTCACCGACAAGCGCCAACACCTGATAGTCCTGTCCCAGATAGTCTCTGGCGCGCGCCATGCCAAGAGCCGCAGAGATCGCAGTCGAAGCATGTCCCGTTTCAAAACAGTCATATTCACTCTCCTGAAGCTTGGGAAATCCGGAGAGCCCGCCGAAGGAACGGAGGGTGGAAAACAGCGGTGCGCGGCCGGTGAGCAGTTTATGGACATAGCTTTGATGTCCTACATCAAAAATCAGCTTGTCCCTAGGAAGATCGAAGACGCGGTGAATCGCAAGCGTGAGCTCCACAATGCCAAGGTTGGAGGCAAGATGGCCGCCGCAGTCCGCCACCGTATGGATCAGTTTCTCGCGGATCTCATGGGCCAGGGCCTTCAGCTCTTCTTCATCCATCTCCCGGATGTCCCGCGGAGACTGTATCTGATCAAGCTGCATCCTTATCCTTCGCCTCCATGAGAGGGCAGAGCAGGCTTACCTCTTCGCGCCTGCCCATTTGCTCCCCTTACTTCCCTTACTCCCTTTGCTCCCCAGCGTCACACTGGAGAGAATATCGGAAGTATAGGCATAATTGCGCTCATTGCGGTCATCCCATGCCTTTCTTGCATAGTCGACCATACGGTCAATGAGCTGTGTATACCGGACACCGGCGGCCTCCCAGAGATAGAAGGCAAGCGAACCCGGAATCGTATTAATTTCCGTGATATACACTTTATCCGAGTCCTTGTCATACATATAGTCAATGCGTACCACACCCTTACAGTCAAGGAGGCGGAAAATACGCTTGGAGAGTTCCTGCATCTCCCGTGTCTGCGCTTCGCCGATGGGTGCGGGCAGAATTCTTGAAAGCCCTGCCATACCCTTGGTCGAGCCGCTGCGCAGGTATTTCTCGTAAAAATCGAGCATATGGTTCGCAGAAATCACCGGCATTTCAATGGGGGAAGCCTCCACCTCCTCGTCATAGCCGAGGACAGAGCAGTTAAGTTCAATGGGATGATCCAGTCCCTTTTCCACCAACACACGCCTGTCATACTCAAAGGCCAGGTCCAGTGCCTCCTTAAGCTCTTCTCTGTTGGCTGCCGGGCTCACGCCGATGGATGAACCCAGGTTGGCCGGCTTGACAAAGACAGGATAGCCAAGCTCTTTTTCCACATCTTCAAAGACCGACTCCGGTCTTTCCCGATACGCAGTCCGCGTGTACCAGGTGCCGGGGAGCACAGGAAGAGATGCCCCGCGGAAAAACTGCTTCATCATGATCTTGTCCATGCCGATGCTGGATCCCGCGACACCGGTGGAAGAATATGGGATGTTGGCCAGCTCAAGGAGTCCCTGAAGGGTACCGTCTTCGCCGTTGAGTCCATGCATCACGATGATCGCCACGTCCAGACGTGCCGCCACTACCTCTTCCGTGTGCGTGAACAGGCCCTTTTTCCCGCGGCTTGCCAGCAATGCGCCCGAACCTGAAGAAGTATCCAGGATGACGCGCTCTACCCCGGAGGGCAGAATGTTGGGATCAAAATGCTGAAAGGTCTGTATGTCTCTGAGTTTGTCACCTGTCTACCAGAT
>JAFUZB010000467.1 GCA_017476845.1 Clostridia bacterium | reverse complement strand
TGTATCGGATGTCCTACGTTTGCTGCAAACCATGTTTCCCCATCTTCTTCTCATTCCCGACGCAAGCCTCTCATCCACAGACATTCCATGTGTTGCACACGGTCATGACAAGTGGGCTGAGCACAGCAAAACGCCAGACCTTCTGGAAAGATCTGGCGCTATGATAGGGAAAGGGAAGGGTTGTCGAATCTTCATTCGACAACAGGATCATAATTTCAATGTGTGAACGCATCGTGAACGATGATTGATTTCATCATGAAGTAAGCCTGCCTGATTTCTATGCCTGTTTTGTGGATGTTGTTCATGCCATATCTGAGCTTTGAGGTAAGACAATGTTTGAAGTTAAACTTCAGCGTGATATCGTATTCGATCCACGCTATCCAAACGAGTGCCTTTTAGACATCGCAACCCCCATAGTAGATCAACCCTCTCCGCTGTTTGTTTTCTTTCACGGTGGTGGATTAAGCGGCGGGGAACATACGCTTGGGCCTGAGCTTATAGCTTTGAGTGCTCAATACGGCATTGCTGTCGTTTCTGCGGGGTATCGTTTGCTGCCCAATGCAGTGTTCCCGGATTTTATCGAAGATGCTGCCAAAGCCTTAGGCTATGTGTACCACGATATGCAAGCAAAAGACAGCTTCTCTTCTGTATTTGTCGGCGGTTCCTCCGCCGGAGGCTACCTGTCCATGATGCTGGATTTTGCACCTTCTTTCCTTGCTGCACAATCCCTGTCTCCCGATATGATCGACGGGTGGATTTTTGATGCAGGACAGCCCACAACACATTACGCTCTTCTCCAGTCACAGTCCGTTGACCCACGATGTGTCCGCATCGACGAAAGAGCACCATTGTATTATCTGGACGAGTCTTTGCAGCAAAAGAGAACCGTTCCTGTGCTGATCATTGCCGCCTCTGATGATATGCCAAATCGCAGGGAGGAAAATGTGGTTCTCTATACTGCAATGAAGAGTCTGGGATATCCTGAGGACAGGCTGCGGATGATTGTCATGGATGGATACACGCACACAGGCTATGTAGGTGCAAGAAGAGGCGAGGATCAATACGTATATGCTGATCTTATTGGGGAGTTCATCCATGCGAATGCGAAATGAATGTGGGCTTGTGTTTTGCGCCATGAAAAAGGTTCGGGATTGCTCATTGGATAGAATAAGCAAAAAACAACAGCCTGGAAAAACTTTCCAAGCTGTTGTAAGTCTGGGTGAGAAGACTTGAACTTCCGGCCTCCTGAACCCCATTCAGGCACGCTACCAAACTGCGCCACACCCAGATACATGCGCTATTGGGAACAGTCAATATTATAAAGCTTTTCACAAAAAAGTCAACTGCTCTTTCCTATGTGTTTTTACGAAAGCAGGTTTGCGTATTTTTGTTCTTTGTTACTCTCTTGACTTTGATATCTAACTCATTATGTGTTATACATGTTTTATCGTTAGTGATAAAAACTTCCCGCGCTCTATTATTTTGAATTGTTGATAGGATGAAATGAATATGACAAACACACACTTTCTTCACACGCTTGAACGTGCCGAGCAATTTGTTCTTCAGGGTCTGGTTCCTTCGCTTTGTATTGGCTTTGGCTGTGGTGACGTCATTTTAGGCAGTGCTTGTTATGGTAAGGAAAGCATACTTCCCAAGGCTGATTCCGTCGATGCAAACACCTTGTATGACATGGCAAGCTTGACCAAATTGCTTGGACCGACCATGGTTGCACTCCAGTTGCTTGCCGATGGAACACTTGAGCTTTCCGATACTCTATTTCGTTATTTAGGGAATCTGGTCCCTGAAGAGAAGCGTGGAATCTCCATCTTTCATCTTATGACACATACAGCCGGGTTTCTCCCCAGTGTGCGCATGGAAAAACTTTTTTCTGAACCAGAACGCGTACTACCATTCATTCTCAGCACACCATTACAACAAGAACCTGGAAGTAAAGTCTCCTATTCCTGCTTGGGATACATTGTTTTGGGCAAGGTTCTCGAGCGAATTACAGGGAAAGATCTGCATCAGCTGACACAGGAATATGTTTTTTCTCCTCTTCAAATGACAAATACCGGGTATCATCCGCTCAATTCCACAATTCACAGTGAACATACAGCCTATACAGAACGGGCATGGAGCGATGGAGAATGGCTAGTAGGGCGCGTACATGATGAGAACGCATTTCTTCTGCAAGGCATTTCCGGTAATGCAGGCATTTTTTCTACGCTCAATGATTGTATGCGGTTTGCAAGAATGATAGCCTGCAGCGGAGTTTTTGATGGAAAAGTTTACCTCTCTTCTTCAATTCTCAAAAGCGCTATGACCGATCAGGTGCCATGGTCTGACAATCATAAGGGCCTGGGCTTCGATCTTTCCGGTGGGAGAACTGGAATCTACGGGCCTTTTTTCTCAATCCAAGCAGCAGGTCATACAGGCTTTACGGGTACTTCTCTTTACGTTGATCCAGAAACCGGACTATGGCTGGTCATACTTGCAAATCGTGTCCATCCTACAAGAGACAATTTGGAGATGCCCAGAATACGTCGCGTATTAGGAAGCACGCTTCGTGCAGAATTTGATGTGTGGAGCCACGAACATGAAAACGCTCATTGAACTTTATGACACCAGGCCTATCCACAATGTACTGGCGACCGAGGTATTCCGTCCTTCTCTCACAGTCATGCTCTGCCCTGACAGCGTTGGTGAGAAAGTTCAGCGCCAAATACGAAAGTATTTCACCAAAAGGGGTATATCCTCTTCGATCTGCTTTTGTGCAACAGACCTTCTTGATGCAAATGCCGTTGCTGATTCACTGAGAAAAGCACTGGACGCATATGAAGACTGTGCTGTCGATATTGCAGGTGGAACAGATGCTGCACTGTTTGCAGCTGGCGCAGTATGTGCACAGAGAGATGTCCCAGCCTTCACCTACAGCAGAAAGCAAAACACATTTTTCGAAATACGCAATGCACCTTATGCCGAAGCTCTGTCCTGCAATGTTCGTCTGAAAGTAGAGGATACTTTTCTTATGGCAGGCGGAGAAATGTTGCCCGGCAGAATGGACAACGATACACTTTCAGTTATTGAGGACAGAATTAATCCTCTCTTCTCGCTGTATCAACGCTTTCGAAAGATCTGGCAACAACAGATCACCTATATTCAGTCCATTTCACAAAATCAGAAAGACGAGATATCTTCCCCTCGAAGTCTTTCCATGCGGCGTGGTACCCTTCTTCGCTGTGAGCCAGCTTTCTTTGCATCCCTTGAAAAAATAGGCATGATCCATCAACTGCGTATGACGGATGATGAGATTCGCTTCTTCTTTACCGACGAAATCTCACGCTTTGTTTTGAGGGATATCGGCAGTGTACTTGAGCTGTATGTTTGGAAGGCCTGCAAGGATGCAAAGGTCTTTGATGATATCCGTCTGTCGGCGATCGTCAATTGGGAAGGCGGAAAAGTCAAAGCACAAAGCGTGACTAATGAAATCGATGTCGTATGCACCAGAGGTGTTACGCCGTTGTTTATCTCCTGCAAAACTTGTGCCATCAAAACCGATGCATTGAATGAATTGGCTATTTTGCGTGATCGGTTTGGCGCACCAACTGCAAAGGCACTG
>JAFUZB010000466.1 GCA_017476845.1 Clostridia bacterium | reverse complement strand
CTGCGGACGGAGAACCTGGAAGCTGCCGTGGAGGAACTGAAGGCAAAGGGCTATACCTTCAAAGAGGAAACCGCTCAATATACAGAGGAAGGCAAACTGAAAAACATTTATCTGCACGATGAATTCGGCGGATTTGCCATCCATGTGATGCAGAAATAGGACATAGTACTCATCATCAGACAACTTGCTCCTTCTCGGCGACCGATATGTTTGCCTTTGTGCTGTCGCATATCGTGATCCTGGACACAATCATTATGAAAAACTCTATCTGTTATTAAGCACAGAGCTGGACTGTAATGTTCTTGCAGTCCGGCTCTGTGCTTATTCGTATTCTTGCATTTGTGGTTATCCATCCTGAACCACAATCTGATGCGAGTATAGAGGGGAATATGTAATGTGCAATTACTATGTCATGAAAGCCCTTGATGGCCCTTGATGGAAAAGTGCGATTCTTGACACTCGGGGGGGGTATTATACAATTCGGAGCAGGAGCTCTTTTGGCATGATTCCTCTGTTTTATCAATACTGTTGAGGAGTTAATATACAATACGATGGCCTATGGCACTGCTGAATGCATTTCTCCTATTGCTTATCTGCCTTATAGCTACAAAGAGGCTACCCAGTTCAATATACCCTATCCATGCATGGAATGGGAGACGATGAGTTGTATTTGCATCGCACCTATGAATATAACAAGATAGAACTTGACAACTTGATAGCCTCAGGTAACATTGAACCGCCGATTGTTGTTATTCCCTCCTTTACAAAGTGCTGCTATGAAAACCGCGTGCATCTTGACCTGATGCAGAGCGATGAGGCGATCTACCGGGCGGGGGTAAAGGTCCTTTCGGATTATCACCGGGCGTTCTCGGGCAATCGGGAGATATGCAATCACATGGAGAAGGCGAGAAGCTATATCCGTGAGCATCTCTCGGAAAAGCTGACACTCAGTGCCGTTGCCGGCGCGGTCCATATCAGCGGACCGTATCTGAGCCACATCTTTTCCACCCTGGCGGACAGTCCTTCTGTGACTAAATCTGTGATGAGCGGCTGTTCCTGGCGCGCCACCTTTTGAGCAAGACCAACGACACCGTGGACGAAATCTCCATTCGCTGCGGTTTCAGCACCCCGAATTACTTCTCCATGGTGTTTAAGAAGCATATGGGTGAGACACCCTCCGCCTACAGAAAGAATCTGGGGCGGTAAGGGTAAAGGACGGCGGGGAAGGGGCCAAGCGAGCAAACGCTGCATGCAAAAACCCGTGCACATCCGGAATGCCGGATGTGCACGGGTTTTCTGTAGAACCAGTGCCTTGTGGTTAACGGATCAAGGTGAAGTGACTGAAGACAGACACGAGGGTGTTGGCGACGGTGGACATGGTCTTGATGAAGATATCCAGGGCAACGCCGACCACGTCCTTGCGGGTATCGCCGACCGTGTCGCCGGTGACCGCGGCCTTGTGTGCGCTGGAGCCCTTGCCGTGCCCCTCAAGGGAGCCGGCCTCAATGTACTTCTTCGCATTGTCGAAGGCACCGCCGGAATTGCCCATGAACAGGGCACGGGGGATCGCCACGATGGTCGCGCCGATGAGCAGGCCGCCGACAAACTCGACACCGAAGAGGAAACCGCCGATGACCGGGATAAACATGGCGAGGATGGAGGGAACGAGCATCTTGCGCAGCGCCTGCTGGGCGGCGAGGCGGATCATTCGGTTATAGTCCGGGCGGACCGTGCCTTCCAGTACACCGGGCTCGGAGAGGAGCCGGTCGCCTTCGTCGGCCATCTGCTTTGCCGATTCGATAGTGTTGTCGGTGAGCATGGCGGCAAAGTATTCCACCAGGGCGCCGCCGATGATGCCGCCCGCGACCACCACGAAGGAGGCGATATTGAGCACCATATCCTCGCCTGCGGGTGTGTAGTTGCCGACATAGGACACGATGAGGGAAACGGTGGCGAAGGCAGCCGAGCCGATGGCAAAGCCCTTGCCGATGGCAGCGGTGGTATTGCCCACGGCATCCAGCTTATCGGTGATCTCGCGGACATTGTGAGGCAGGTGGCAGCTCTCGGCCAGGCCGCCGGCATTGTCGGCGATGGGACCAAAGGCATCGATGGAGACGGTGGCCCCCACAAAGGCCAGCATGCCGAGGGCGGCTACGGCGATGCCGTAGGTGCCGCAGATCTTGCCGGAGATGAAGAGGGAAAGCCCGATGACCAAAACGGGGAGGAGGACCGAGCGGGAACCGATGGCATCGCCCTTGGTGACCACGAAAGCCTCGCCCTCGGTCGCGATCTCGGCGAGCTTCCGGGTAGGCTTAAAGTCGGTGGAGGTATAGTACTCGGTGATGGAGCCGATCGCGATACCGCTGAGAATGCCGAGCACCGAGCAGATCCAAGGGGAGGCCCAGCCGGCCTTCCAGCCGTAGGCGGCAACGACCTGGGGATCCATCTTCCCAAAGACGATGGGTGCACAGATGAGGCCGAAGACCACGGTGAGCCCTGCGGAGATCCAGGTGGCGAGGTTCAGCTCGCGCGAGGGGTTGTCGCTCATCTTCTTGCGCGCGGCGTAGGTCAAGCCGATGAGGCAGCCCAGGAGACCAAAGGCGGCAAGGAGGATGGGGTAGATTGTGGTGCGGGTGAAGGCGTCGGAGAGGAGCTCCGGATGCTCCGCAGAGGAAGAGGCATGGCGGCCAAAGAGGATGACGGCAACCATGAGGGAGGCGGAGAGGGTAGCCACAAAGCTTTCCAGAAGATCCGAGCAGTTGCCCGCGATATCGTTGACATTGTCGCCGATAAAGTCTGCGATGACGTTGGGAACGCGGGAATCATCCTCGGGCATGTCATGACGGATCTTGGCAAGAATGTCGGCAGAAATGTCCGCAGCCTTGGTGTAGTTGCCTCCGGCGACACGGTTGAACATGGCGACGAGGGAACAGCCCAGGGAGTAGGTGGTGATGCGAAGGACGCTTGCGTTGACGTTGCCGAGCTTGAAAAACAGTCCAGCGCCATCGCTCTGGGCGTTCACGCCGCCGAAAAGGAGGAGGATGAGCACAAGGCCCGCAAGCCCGAAGCCTTGCACGCTCAGTCCCGAGATGGAGCCGCCGCACAGCGCGGTCTTCACGGTTTCTCCGATGGACAGGGTTTCCCTGGCGCGGTTGGCGGTGCGCACATTGGCATAGGTGGCGCTCTTCATGCCGATGACGCACACCAGAGAGGACATGAGGGCGCCGATGAGGAAGGTGATGCCGCTGGTTTTCTCCACAAAGAAGGAGAAGATAAGAGCGAGGAGCAGCACCACGATGACGATGATGCGGTACTCGGTCTTCATAAAGGTGTTGGCACCGGAGCGGATAATCCTGGCCATCTCGGCCATCTCCTCGGTGCCCTCGCGCATCTTTTTGATGCTGCGGAAATTGGCTGAGACCTGATAGAGTGCCAATAGCGAAATACACAGTGCGATGATCCATGCAATAATCATGGCTGACCTCCTTGGAAACGATCGTGTGCGTAGCGCACAAGCGTGGGGTGTCAAGGGGATTATACTGCCGTATATCTGTGCTGTCCAATCGGCGCGGTCACTGGCTTTTCGGGCGTAAGACCCGAGGAAATGGGTAAAAATGCCGACTTCCGCCTCGTTTTTTGAAGAAAGCGCTGATTCATTCATCGTCGGCGGGAAAGCATTCTGCCGTTTTTCCGACCGGGGAAAGACGAAGAACTTCCATCCAGACGGAAATGTGGCAAATCCAAAGTAGTACTTTGGATTTGCCAAAAAATACCGCAAGACAGCAGACTCAGATATATCCAACCGGTAGCGCTACCAGGTTTTCCCTCAAGTACATTTTTCGATCAATCAGGCAGATAATTGCGCCAAGCCCCCGTCGTTTATCCGGAATTCCGTCCAGCACATCAAATTCAGAGGCCATTCCAGATTGCGGCATGGTGGACATTTTGATCTCGATCGGATGAAGCACCTCTCCTTCCTGAATGATTAGATCTATTTCTCCATCGACATCCACCATGTCGCCGTTTTTATTTCTTTTCTTTCGATCCTTTCCGCTGTAATAGAACACATCAAAATCATAGTCCATTCCTTCATTCGAGAAAGACTTCAATACTTCATTAATGACAAAGGTTTCAAAGATCGCTCCTGCCATAGAACCGTTCTTGAGCGTTTCTGGAGTCAACCATCTCGTCAAATAGCAGCAAAGACCTGTATCCCGGAAATATAGCTTCGGGGTCTTGATGGCCCGGTTCAGTACGCTGGGTGTGTATGGCTTCAATAAGTACACGATTCCGCTCTTTTCCAGAATAGATATCCATTCCTTGATTGTAATCTCTGAAACCCCTACCTGATCCGCGATATTTGCATAGTTCAGAATTTGACCAGTTCTTGCCGCCACTGCTGTCATAAACTTTACAAAGGTCAGATGATTGCTGGCTTTGATTAGCTTGTTCACGTCCCTTTCCAGATAAGTTTTCACATAGGACTGATAAAAATCAATCCACTCTCTTTCTGGATTTGCGTACAACTCAGGATAGCCACCACGGTGAATCAGCGTCCAAATATCCTCCGGGAGCGTACAATCCTGTTTTTCCCTCTCCTGAAGGTAGTTTTCATCCGGAACAAAATGCCGGTTAAACTCGATCTGCTTAATCTCCCGGAGAGAAAGTCCTTCCAGTTCCATGATGGAAACTCTCCCTGCAAGAGACTCGCTGATTTCTTCCATCAATTGGAGCTTCTGCGAGCCCGTCAAAAAAATGTTTCCGTATGTTTCTGTATTATCCAGCAGTATTTTCATTCGATTGAATACGGCAGGACATTTTTGCACCTCGTCGATCACCAGAGGCATTGGGTTGTTTAGGAAAAAGAGCCCAGGATCCTCCGTCGCCTGCGCAAGCAGTAAATCATCATCAAATGTAACCTGTTTAACCTCCCGAAAGACATGCCTGAACAGCGTGGATTTCCCGACCTGCCTCGGCCCTGTCAGTAAAACAGCCTTGCTGTTTTTGGCCCGCCTTTCAATGATTGGAGCAATGTGCCTATTGATTGAATACATGAAAAAGCCTCCTTGTCGCCCCTCTTGACTCCATTATACAGAGACCATTTACATTGTCAACGACGAATCCAAAGTAGTACTTTGGATTTGTTGTAAATCCCCAATTGGAGCGATGGAAATGGTGATTTCATTATGTTTTCCTCCATCATTCAGTATTGGCCAATCCTGTGCACAGATGCCTTTTCTGAATCTCTGACTCACACTGTTTTCTGGAAAACCACCCACATTTCGGCCACTTTTTTTGTGAAAACCATAGAAAATAAGGGTTTTTGGGGCTCTTGAGTGTTGACAAGCCCTGAAATACAGCATATAGTTGCCTTAGCCGACCGAAAAGGTCACACGGCAAAATCTTATCTTGGGAGGTCGTTTCCATGAACAAGGAACAACTCATCGCAAAGATCTCTGAAAAGTCCGGTCTGAAGAAGACCGAAGCCTCCAAGGCTCTCGTTGCTTTCGAAGAGAGCATCACCGAGGCTGTAACTGCCGGCGAAAAGGTCCAGCTGATCGGCTTTGGTACCTTCTCTGTCCGTGAGCGCGCTGCCCGCACCGCCCGCAACCCGCGTACCGGTGAAGCCATCCAGGTAGCGGCTTCCAAGCAGCCCACCTTCAAGGCCGGCTCCAAGCTTCGTGCTGCTGCCAACGTAGAGAAGAAGGCCAAGAAGACCACCAAGGCCGCTGCGAAGAAGACCACCGCGAAGAAGACCACCACCAAGAGCAAGAAGTAATGCGATATGCAAAAAGACGCCCTTCGGGGCGTCTTTTTGCATGCTGCTCAGCTGCGCTGCCTGTCCCAGTCGATCTTGCGGAGCATCGCTGCCTCCCGCTCATCGGGCAGGTCTGACAGGTCCACTCTTCCGAGAATGGTGCCAAAGAAGAGCACCTCGTCCTCCTCGCGCAGGGGAATATCCGGAAAGCCTTCCGCCTTGGCACGCAGGTACCCCACACGGTATTCCCGGATGCACATCTGCCCGTTTATGCAGAAAAGGCCGATCTCCCCCGAGCGCAGCGTGCGCGTGTAGGCGAGAAAGACCTCGTTGCCGGGATAGTACAGGGGCTCCATGCTCCTATCCCCGACATACACGATCTCCTGGGCGCGCTCGGTGAGATTGGAGCGGCGCACATGCACTTCCTCCATCTCTTCCCTGTCCGTCTCCTGCAGGGGGCAGGTGATGCCCTCCCGGGGGCCTCGTGCATTGCGCACGAGCGTCACAAAGTCCGTAAGACATCTTCTTCTCAGACGCGCTTCGGCACTGGAGAGCATACCTTCCATGAGGGAGGCGAGAATCGCCCTGTCGTGCGGTGTGAGATGGCGGTAGAGCGCGATGGCCTGCCTGTCGGACTGGGGGAGGATGTCGGCATCAGCACTCGGTGAAACAGGAAAGAAGGCCTCCGGAGGAAGATCCAGCAGAAGGCACAGGTTTGCGATGTCCTCCAGGCCGGGTTGCGTGCGCCCGGTTTCCCAATTGGTGATATGGTACTGCTCCAGATAAAGGAGGGCGCCGAGCTGCTGCTGGGACAGGTTGGCCTTTTGCCGGGCTTGGCGTATGACTTCCCCGAAGCGCGCACGGTTGAGCGCGATCCGGCTTTCCCTGTTTTCCATACTTCACTCTCCCGGAAAGCTGCGTATCTCTTGTTTGGTTCTGGACTCTTGAGCGGGAAAGGTGAATCTCCCGATGCATGCGACTAGATGGCGCATGGAAGAAATCCTGATTAAGGCTTGATCAGTCGCTCCAGGGTGGCAAAGAGCGCCTCCGGTTCCACAGGCTTGCTCAGATGGGCGTTCAGTCCCGCCTGCATGCTTCTCTGCACATCCTCGTCAAAAGCGTTAGCGGTGAGCGCGATAATCGGGATCTGCGCGGCATCCTCCCTCTCAAGGGCACGGATCGTCCGCGTTGCCTCCAGTCCGTCCATCTCCGGCATACGCATGTCCATAAGGATTGCGTCATAGTATCCGGGCGCGCTCGCAGAGAACATATCTACCGCAATCCGTCCGTTTTCCGCGTGTTCAACCTCCATCTTGCGCATGCCCAGGACCATCATCATGATCTCGGCATTGACCTCCATATCCTCGGCCAGGAGAATCCTCCGGCCCTTGAGGTCCGCTGTCTGCTTGACGAGCTGTGCGTTCTTTCGGTTGAAGGCATCCCGGAATTCATCCATCACGGTGCCCGCAAACAAGGGCTTGGCCACGAAGGTGTCCACGCCCGCTGCCATGGCGTCCTCCTCGATATCCTCCCAACTGTAGGAGGTCAGGATGATGACGGGAATCTCATTGCCCACAGCTGCGCGGATCTGGCGGGTGGTCTCCATGCCGTCCATTTCAGGCATTCGCCAGTCCACAAGGATCAAGTCGTACGGTTCTCCGCGGACGTGACGGAGCTTGGTCATCTCCAGGCCCTCGGCACCGGAGAGCGCCTTTTCACAGTGAATGCCGATCTGGCCGAGCACCACCTGCGCATGCTCGCAGGCGATGGGATCGTCGTCGATGACCAGCACACACAGATCATGCGGATGGAAGGTTTCGCTGTCCTCCATCTCTGTCTTGTGCTCGGAGGTGAGCAGGGTCAGGGTCACGGTAAATGTGGTTCCCTCACCCTTTTTGGACTTCACATCAATGGTGCCGTTCATGAGCTCCACGATGCTCTTGGTGATGGGCAGGCCAAGGCCCGTGCTCCCGTAGCGGTTGGTGGAGGAGGAATCCTCCTGAGAGAAGGCCTCAAAAAGCCGTGGCAGGAATTCCTCACTGATGCCGATGCCGGTATCCTTGATGATGAGGCGCAGGGTGGATTTCCCGTCATACTTTGCGGTTTCCTCCACCGTGAAGGTCACAACGCCGCCCTCCGGCGTAAACTTGACCGCGTTGCCCAGGATGTTGATCATCACCTGGCGCAGTTTCATATCGTCGCCGATATAGTAATCATCGACCTTCCCGAGCATCCGGCAGTCATAGCGGATGCCCTTGTCCCTGCACTGTCCGGAGATGATCGTGTTCACCTGGGCGAGTGCCTTGGCAAAGGAGAACTCCTCGTTGCGAATGACCATTCGGCCGGACTCAATGCGGCTCATATCCAGAATGTCGTTGATGATCCCCAGGAGATGATTTGCGGAGGAACCGATCTTCTCCAGGTATTCTCTGGTGGTGGAGGAGATCGTCGGGTCATTGAGCGCAATGTTGTCCAGACCGATGATCGCGTTCATCGGGGTGCGGATCTCGTGGCTCATATTGGATAGGAACGCCGTCTTTGCGGCGTTGGCATGCTCCGCTTCGCGAAGAGCGGTTGCAAGGAGCTCGTTTTGCTCCCGCTGCTTTTGCAGGACATCGGTGATATCCGACTTGAGGAGGATATAGAAATGCCTCTCCCGGTCCACCGCGTAGAACATGAAGCGCTTGTTGAAGATTTCGCCATCGATGTCACAGGCGACGTCGATGATATAGGGCTCATCCACCGCTAGGGCCGCTTCTATGGCTTCAAGCGACAGGGCGGAGGCCACAGCCGTCTTTTCTCCATCGCTCCCTGCCAGGACGGGAAGGACTTGCGTGCGGATATAGTCCATGTAGATGCCGTTGCGCTGCTTGGGAAAGATGCTGCCTCTTGAAATGTTGGCCGCATCGCCGATCGCCACACTGTAGTAGCCGCTGACGATATAGGTGATCATGTCATACTGCTGCGCGAGGACCTTCTCGTCCATCACCTCGTTGACCATCTCGGTGTTGTATTCGGTCTCCACACCGAAGGCGGTCACGTCGCCGGTGAGCGGGTTGCGGCTGGCGGAGCCGGAGAACTTCACAAAGCACTGGCGCCCGGACTGCCTGCGGCAATAGCCCACAAAGGTCGCGGGTCCCTGGCCGCTGCCGGTGCGCTCCAAAAGCTTGTCCAGGGCAAAGGTCTCCTCGTACTTTTCCCTGTCGCCTTCAATGAGGAAGCTCTCGGAGCGGACGCGGGCGCTCTCGACGATGGAACCGCCGGGGTAATCGGTATCATAGAGATCGGTGCCGCGGGATTCCTCAATAAGGCCGGTGGTGAGATTGGTGCGCTGGACGGTCAGGCTTTGGTCTGCCATGGCATTGAACTGGTCCAGCATGCTGCTGTAGGCCGCCCGGGTCTGTTCCCGCTCGCCCTGATCTCGGATCACATCGGTGATATCGGACTTCAAAAGGATGTAGAACTGGGACTCCGGGTCCACGGTATAGTAGGTAAAGCGCTTGTAGAACGTTTCGCCATCAATCAGGCAGGCCACGTCCACGGTGTAGGTTTCTTCGCTCTGGAGCTTTTCTGTAACGGTATCCAGGGAGAGCGCGTTTCCGATCGTCTCCCGCTGCGCTTCCGGCACCACGGGAAGGACCTGATCTACAATGTAGTCCATGTAGATGCCGTCGCGCTCCTTGGGGAAGATACTGCCCCTTGTGATATTGGCCGCATCGCCGATGGTCACGCCATAGTAGCCGTTGACGATATAGGTGACCATATCGTACTGCTGGGCGAGGATTTTCTCATTCATGACCTCGGTGACCATCTCGGCGTTGTATTCCGTCTCAATGCCGAAGGCATCGACGGCGCCTGTGAGCGGGTTGCGGCTGGCAGAGCCGGAGAACTTCACAAAGCACTGGCGTCCGGAGGCACGCCGGCAGTAGGCCACCGAGGTGACCGGTCCTAGCCCGCGCGCTGCGCGGTCGAGCATGTTGTCGATATCGAAAATCTGCTGGTAGTTTTCCCGGTCCTTGTCTCTCAGAAAGCTCGCCATGCGGGTTTTCACATACTCGGAGACAGCATTCCCGGCAAAGTCTGACGGGAAGAGATCGCGGCCGCGGATGTCCTCGATTAAGCCTGTGGAGAGGTTGGAGCGGACAACGGTCAGGCTCTCGTCGGCGATGACGTTGAACTGCTCCATCATGCTGTTGTGCATGGTCTTGGCCCGCTCGCCCTCCTCCAGCCGCTTCTGGATGTCTTTCTGCTCGGTGATGTCCACAAACATCCCGACATAAGTGATCGGGGAACCGTCGGGACGCCGGGTAAGCTGGCCTACGGCGTGGAAGAAGCGCCATCCGCGGTCCTTCGTGTTAAGCCTGTACTCCACATCGTAGACTTTCTGTCCCGTGTAGTCGAGCACGGTATCGTTGTATTCCTTGAGGACACGCTCCCGGTCATCCTCGTGGAGAAGATCCGACCACGATTCCAGCTTGTCCGGGAAATCGTCCACGCTCTCATAGCCAAGCATGTGGCGGAAGGTATCGGTCCATGTGACTTTGATCATGTTGCCCTTTTCGTCAAAATCCATGTACCAGGGACCGGAGTGCAAAAGCCCGTGCAAAATGCGCAGCGCATCCCGTTCGCGCCTTGCGATCTCGGCAATCTCCTCCTCCCGCTTGATGGCGGTGATGTCGGCATAGGTGCAATAGGCATACTGCACCCCATCCTCCTCCACAAAGGCATAATGAACCTTCACCCAGATTTCGCTGCCCTTCACGGTGCTTTTGCGGATCACCAGGCTGTTGGAACCGTCCCATGCCTTGTGGTGCTTGACAAGATAGGCAACCGCCTCCTGATCGTCGGGATGCACGGTGCTCAGGGAAGAGGCACTCTCCAGACGGAGAACCTCCTCCTCCGTTCCTTCCATCATCTCGGCGAACTCGTGAGAGCACCATATGGGATAATAGGTCCGATCGTCCTCAATGCGCAGCAAGACTGCATTGTTGTCGAGGGAGCGGAACAGTTTCTGATAAAATTCTGTATTGAAATTCAACATGAGAATCACTCCAATTTCCACGCCACATTTCTGCGGGCAGGATACGTACCTGCACTTGCAGACCTTTTTTGGCTTCAGTTTCCGTCCCTTTTTCTGTAGGTGAGCTCCACATCGTAGCCAAGTTCGGACATGATCTTCACAAATGTCTTGTTCACAATCTGCTCCCGGCCCTTGGTGATCCGGTTCACATAGGGCAGGGAAACCCCGACGCGCTGTGCGATCTCCGTCTGGGTGACCCCGTCCTGGATGAGCCGCGTTTTCATATCCAGCTCGACATTGTTGAGCAGCATATCTTCACCCCGCTAAATTCTTAACCATAGACTAAATCATTGTACCATATTCTGCGCCTGAAAACTGAAGAACTTTCTGCCGTTCAGGTGCAAAAAGCGCCGTGCCTCCAAAGGAGGCACGGCACTACCGGGCAGGCGCTTCCTCCCGATGGCTGGGAGAAAGAGCAGAGAGTTATATGCCGCTTCGAAATCTTCATCAGGAAGTGGCTGGATGACGTTTTCTGGACAAGCGTTTCCCAGGAGTTTCTATTGACGAAAAGGTTGGATTCCCGGCCTTGTTCAATCCGCCGGTCTAAGGTGGCCGCGTTGATATCCTGGTCATCCATGGGACGCCCCGCCTTCTCATGTAGCTTCGGTTATACCTCGTCTGCGCTGTGCACAAGCTTGGCGTCAACGGAGACTGCGCCCTGCACATAGGGCCGTAGTTTCTCCGCCGTCTTTCCTATGCCCGAGCCGCCGGAGGTGGCGAAGGCGTGGATGGCGATTCCGCTCCAGTCATAGCCCTTGAGGAAGGTGTTGACCACATTCGGGGCTGCGCCGTACCAGATGGGGAACCCAAGATAGACGGTGTCGTAGGCAGAGAGAGCTTCTACTCTGCCTGCAACCGGCACATCCTTCCTTCCGATTTTCTCCCGGTTACATCTTGCCAGGGGATGCATGTATTTGAGGTCCGCTTCGGAATACGGCTGTTCGGGCTTGATCTCGAACAGGTCGGCATCAAGCCTGGCGGCCAGATTCTTTGCGATCTTCAAGGTCGTTCCTGCCTCCGCGCTGAAAAAGGCTACGAGTGTACGCATCTTGCTGCTCCTTTCGTTTCACCCCGGGCAAAGGCCCGGGGCGGTTCATTCATCCTGTGCAGGAGGTGTGCCTGCATCAGCCGAGCTGCAGGCGGAAAAGGCGTTTGGCCTGCGTGCCCAGGCGATAGAGTACGGCTTTCAGGTCGGGTGCGGGCGTGTAGACGCTGCATTTGCCGCCGCTAACGCGAAATACGCCGTAGCCCTCACTGTCAATACGCACCGGTTTCTGCCCGCCGATTGCGCATATAAAGCGCTGGGAGGCAAAGCGCTTGCCCACCAGCATGCGCTTTTCGCCGCCCTCGCCGTCGGTGATGAGGCAGGCGAGGCCCGAGCCCGGAATGGCGGGATCGCCGGAGCGCGTAAACCCTATGGTCTGCGGGTCGTCGAAGTAATCCTGCTCCTCGCCGTAGGCCTGGAAAAGCCGGATCTGCATCAGGCGCGGGAGCTCGGAGACCGCCCCGATCCCCTTTTCCGGAATGCCGTAGAGATCACCCCAGAAAACGCAGGGGTAGCCTTGGGCGCGAAGGAGAATGGCGCAGTAAGCGCTGGCCTTGAACCAGCCGTCCACCCAGCTCTCCAGGGACTGCCCGGGCTGGGTATCGTGATTATCTACAAAGGTGACGGCCTGAGACGGGGCGCGCTCCAGGAGCGTGCCTTCCAGGAGATGACGCATGTCATAGCTTCCCCCGCTTCGTGATGCGGCATGGAAGTGAAAATGGAGCGGGGCGTCAAAGAGGTTCATCGCGTACCCGGTCGTATCCAGGTACCGCATGAGCTTTTCTGTGTCCGCGGACCAGTATTCGCCCACGGCGTAGACCTCCCGGCCGGTCTTCGCCCGCATCTCGTGGAGAAAATCGCGCAGGAAGGAAGCGGAAATGTGCTTGACGGCGTCCAGACGGAAGCCGCCCAGCCCCGTTGTCTTCAGGTACCACAGTCCCCAGCGTAAGAGCTCTGCGGAGACCGCGGGGGAGAGGACATTGACGTCCGCTCCCATGAGGTAGTCATAGTTGCCCTTCTCGTCGTCCACATCCTCAGCCCACTGGCTGTCACCCAGAAGGAAGAGATGGTGATCGGGGTCGTCCTGGTTGTAGTCCACGGCAGTAAAGCAGGAAGCGTTCCAAACAAAGTTTGAGTATTTCCCCTTGCGTCCGGGGAAGGTAAAGCGGGTATAGACTGTCCCGGGACGCTTGTCACCAAGCTTTTCCGGGCGGTACTCGGGATTGACCGGCGTGACGGGCGCAGTTTCGGTTCCGTCCGCCCCCAGTCGGTGATTGAGAACAACGTCACCCAGCGTCTGTATGCCTGCAAGGTTCATGCGGCGCACGGCCTTGAGGTATTCGGCCTTGGTTCCGTACTTGGTGCGCACCGACCCCTTTTGGTCAAACTCGCCCAGGTCATAGAGATCATAGACACCGTAGCCCACGTCCATCCCACCGGCGCTTCCCTTGTAGGCCGGGGGCAGCCAGGCCGCGGTGACGCCAAGGAGCGAGAGCGTGCGCGCCTTCTTGGCGAGGGTCTGCCACAGGGTGCCGTCGGCGGGCAGATCCCACTGAAATGTCTGCATCATAATTCCGTTCATTGTCTCCACCTCCCTTGAATCGCCATGCCCTGCATGGCTATGAATGGGAAAGAAACGGAATAACCCGCGCAGGACATGTCCTGCGTGGGCGAGAGTATAGACAGATGTCCTTTGCAATGCAAGAGAGCCAATCTGGTCAACTTTTTTCCGCGTTTGTACTTGTTTCAGGGGCTGAGCCCATTGGCATGCAGGTGATCACAGAGGGCACGCTGGTAGACAGACGATTTCTCGTGACAGTATAGAGCATAGACACCCAGCGCCTTGGATGCTCTACTTCCTGTCAGTGAAATTGGCATTGAGAATGGCACTGAGAGTGGCATTGAGAGTGGCAGTGAGAAAATGCTGCCTGCATCCCTTCAGCATATTCATTCGCTTTCAAACTATACCACGGATTGCTGAAGCGGCTGATGGGCTCAACGAATAACTGCTCGGTATGTGAAAGAATTTCAGGACTCACGTATACTCCATCGTATTGGCAGCGATAACAGTGGCGAGTGGATACATATAGGAGTTGTTGGGCAGTATATTTCCTGCAGGAGCCAGAACTGAGGGAATTTTGGGAAAACCGTCAGAGGTTGGCTTCGGCTGGTCTTTTTTCTGCGCCTTCCCCAGGTTTTTCCGTACGCAGGGAGGCGGCGAGGGCTTCCACATGGCGCCTGGCATACCCTGCCTCCTCCATGACCTCCTCCTGCCCCTTTGGGGTATCGCCCATGAGGGAAACGAACTGGGAGACCTTGAGTCCGAGGGACTCCTGCATGAAGGCGTCCGATCCGCCGGGGGAGACGAGGTAGTAGCACAGCAGCGAGTCCTCCTGTCCGATGCGGTGGGCCCGGTCCTCGGCCTGGGAGTGCACGGCGGGGGACCAGTCCAATTCACCGAAGATGACACAGGTGGCCTTCTGAAGGTTCAGCCCCGATCCCGCGCGCAGGGAGATGCAAAGCAGCGCGGTCCTCTCCTCCATGAAGTTGCTCACGGCCTTTGTCTTTTCATCCAGGCTCTCGCGGCCTGTCACAAAGGATGGATGATAGGCTTTCAGCTCCTCGCGGTAGATATCAAACACCTGATGGTGGTGGGCAAAGAGGAGCACCTTCTCTCCGCCGTCCAGGAGGGCCTTCACAAAGGCGCAGACATAGGGCGCCTTGGCGATGCCGGTGGCCTGCCTGGCATGCAGGGAGATGCTCTCCTCCAGGAGGCGCTTTTCCTGAATGGACAGGCTTCCTCCCTCCTGCCATTTGCCCAGCTCCTGCAGGACAGGGGCCATAAGGCGGGTGTAGACGGCATCGTTAAAGTCCAGTTCCTGCACAAGGCGACGCTTGGGCGGGAGCTCGGAGAGCACCTGGGCTTTGGTGCGGCGGAACATGAGGCCTTCGCGCCGAAGATAATCGCCCAGGAGATCAGGCTTGGCGACGATCTCCCGGCCGTAGCCATAGCACCACTCGCGCGTGAAGGATTCCCAGTCCCCGAGAAAGTGAAAGTCGAGGATATTGATGACGTTCCAGATTTCGCCGCCGCGGTTGTAGATCGGTGTGCCCGAGAGGCCGAGCACACGGTCGGCGGCGGAGGAGAGGAGGGAGGCTGCAGAGTACTTTTCGGTGCCCGCGTGCCGCAGCTCCTGGATTTCGTCAAAGACAACCACCTTGAACCCAAGCCCGGGGAGGATATCCTTCCAGCCGCGCAGGAGCAGGTAGTGCATGATGTATACATCGGCCTCGGGGAGGGGATAGGGCTTCAGACCCGTAATCTGGTACACGCGCGGCACCTTTCCTTCAATGCGAAGGAAGCGCAGCGTCTCCTCCTGCCAGTTGCGGCACAGATGAGGCGGCGGGACGATGAGCACCGGAAAGGTGCCCTGAGAGGCCAGGCAGGCCAGGGCCTGTACCGTTTTGCCAAGGCCCATCTCATCGGCGAGCAGGGTGCGCTCGTGGCGCATGAGATGGGAGAGCCCCTCCTGCTGGAAGGGCATGAGCGTGCCTTCAAAGGTGCCCTCCCGAGGGGTCATCTTTGGGGGCAGCAGGGCGGCCCTCGCCTCGCGCACGGCGTGCTCCCGCGCCTTCCCGATGGCCTCCTGCCAGTGTGTCAGGTCGGACATGCGGATGTCCAGCGGGAAGCGGAGCATGAGCCACTGCAGATCCGCCACCATGCGCCTGTGGTCGGTGAAGCGCGCCTCGCCGCGTTTGCTGCCTTTAGAGCCGGGAAAGAGGCGCTTGCACATCTCGGTGACGGAGGGGTCACCCTTGACCACCCAGCAGCGGCTGCGCTTGTTGTAGGAGAGGGTGCCGTAGGTGTGGCCGGAGGCAGACGGCATGGGACGCAGATACACGGGAAGAAGCGCCTCGCTTTCTGCGGGCGCTTCCTCTTGGTCCATAGGGTCGTAGATCAGGGCACCGGAGCTTATGTCATCCCCGTCAGGGAACGACATGTCCGTATCCCAACTTTCGTATTCTGTCACAGGGCAATCCCCCAGAGTCGGTTGAGGCACACCGCGTGGAGCGGTTTGCCGGAGAGGGTGGCGGGAAGCGCGAGGGTGCGCTCGGAGACCACGATGAGTGCAGCGATCTTGTCGGAGGCCGCATAGCGGCGAAGCTGCCTAAGCACATCTGCGCGCCGGACGCTTCCGCGCTTGATCTCGATGCCGACATCCCCGCAAAGAAGGTCGATTCTGGCATGCGCCTGGAGCGGTACCTCGTGGGTATACGGAATGTCTGCCGCCTCCAGGGCCTGCATGACGAGTGCATGGAGGTCGTATTCGCCTCTTTGCAGCGGAACGCGAAGGGTGGAGAGGGCGCGGACAATCCCGAGGGCATCAGCCATAGGGGGCCTCCTTGTGCGACGTGTCAGTAGATGCCGGCCATGGCCTGCGTGAGAATGGACATGGCGGAGATGACCTCGCTCTGCGTGCCGCCGTAGGAGAGGATGCTCTCCAGGTAGGTGATGGCACTCTGGATATTCTGTGCCTGCTGGCTCGCGGGATCCAGGGTGGCAAGCAGGTTCTGGGCCTGCACAATCAGGTTGCGCGCATCCGAGGTGAAGGACGAGGTATCCGCATCGCCCTGCGGGGCCTGGGACTGGGTATAGGCGGTGTGCATTGTGCACACGGCATCGCCCGATATGGCGGTGCTTCCCAGGTACTGGGTCAGGGTGGACTGGTACTCAGTCCCGATGAACTGATAGAGCGGATGGCCGTAGGGAATGGTAACGGTTCCCTTTGTGACCACGTTCGGGCAATAGGGAGAGGCGAGCATGCCGGAGTCGGCACAGACGCTCTGGGCCGTATGCATCTGGCAGTAGACGGTGGGCTGGGTGCCCGAGGCCCAGTAGTCGGTGGTCACACCATAGGCATGGTCCTGGCGGCAGGCATCGGTGGCCAGCTGACCGGAGACCAGGCAGGTCGTGACCTGCACAAGGCCGTAATCGCTGCTCTTGCCCTCCAATATATCGCGGTTGGCAAGCCCTTTTGCGGTATGGATCTTGCTCATATAGGCCTGCCAGAGGGGCGCTGCGGCCCCGGAGCCGGTAGACTTGGAGGAGAGCGCCTTGTAATTGTCGTGGCCCACCCACAGCGCGGAGGCATAGTAGCCGGTCATACCGGCGAAGAAGACGCCCTTCTGGTCGGAGTTGGTGCCGGTTTTTCCCGCGACGGTCTGGCCCTTGATCTTTGCGGAGGTGCCGGTGCCGCCGGAGACGACATCCTTGAGCATATCAACGATCATATAGCTGGTGGCGGAGGAGAAGACGCGCCGTCTCTCCTGATTGGCGTGGCCGTCCCACACAACCTTGCCTTCGGAGTCGGAGATGCCAAGCACAGAGATCGGTTGCTGGTAGACGCCGCCGTTTGCGAGTACGCCGTAGGCGACAGTCATCTGCATGGGCGTAATGCCGGAGGAGCCGAGAGTGACACCGAAGGGCGTGGCGTCGATATGGGCATCGTCCACACCCATCTGGTGCAGGAAGTCCACAGCGCGGTTTACACCTACAATGGTCATCATGGTTTGCGCGGCTGCGGTATTGTAGCTCTTCTGCATGGCCTTTCTCAGGGTGATGGGGCCGGTATAGCTTGCGCCGCCGTAATTGCGGGGCCAGGTATCGTTGCCCTTACTGTCGCGCCACCCAGAGATGGGAAGGGGCATGTTGAAGACGATGCTGGAAGGGCTGGCCCCGATCTCCAGGGCCGGTGCGTAGACCGTGAGCGGTTTGATGGAGGAGCCGACGGGCATCTTCATATCCGTGGCGCGGTTGAGGGTCTTGCGTGCAGTCGGTTCATCCCGGCTTCCGACGATGGCTTTGATTTCCCCTGTGCGATAGTCCAGTATGACGGCTGCGGCCTGGGGTTCCTTGATCTCGTCGTAGGTGCCGTCGGAGTTGCGCGAGCGGTAGACCTTGTCGGAGGGATCGCGCAGGCTGGGGTACTGGGTCCAGGAGGAGAGGGTGGACTGCAGTGTCTCCTGCATGTCCGTGTCGATGGCGAGCATGACGCGATAGCCGCCGGTGCGGAAACGGGTTTCCATGGCCGCGCGGTTCTGGGATGTATTCTCCAGATGGTTGAGCTTCAGGAGGATATCCACGACTTCGGAGATGGCGTACTCCACATAGTGCGGGTAGGCGTACATGCCGCTGGAGGCGGTCGGATCGCTCTCAAGGACGCTGGCCGTCAGCGGGTCCAGGGCCTGCTGGTACTGCTCGTAGGTAATGAACTGATTTTCGTACATGCACCTGAGCACATAGTTGGTGCGGTTGTTGGTGATGGCGGGGTAGTCCACGCCCTCTTTCTCCCGGCTGTAGAAGTTGCGGCGGGGATCATAGTAGTAGGGCGAGTTCGTGACACCGGCGAGCATGGCGCATTCACGCAGCGTGAGCTCGCCCAGCTCCTTTCCGAAATAGCCCTGCGCGGCGGTCTGCACGCCGTAGTAGCTTTCCCCAAGATAGATAGTGTTCAGGTAGCTCTCCAGGATCTGCTCCTTGGTATAGGTCTTCTCCAGCTGCATGGCCAGGTAGGCTTCCTGGATCTTGCGCTTGTAGGACTGCTCGGAGGAGAGGAGAGTATTCTTGATGAGCTGCTGGGTGATGGTGCTGCCGCCCTGGGTGGAGGACGAGGAGAGATTGGAGACGAAGGCGCCGACGATACGCTTGAGATCGATGCCGCTGTGGGTATAAAAGCGCGCGTCCTCCACGGCGACAAAGGCGTCCTGCAGGTATTTGGGCATGGCCGCGATGGAGATCATGACGCGGTTCTCGGTGCCCTTGTATTCGGTGATGAGATTGCCGTTGGCATCATAGATGAAAGAGGTCTGCGCCTGCTCATCCAGGGCTGCGAGGTCCAGGGTGGGCGCGGTATCCACATACCCCTTGGCAATGCCCGCGATGGCGCCGATGCCAGCCAGTCCCAGAAGCAGCACAAGCACAAAGACTGCGCGCACGGCACCCACGGCAACGGAGAGGATAAAGGCGGGCTTTTTCGTGCGGGGCTTAAAGATGGAACGCTTCTGGAACTGGGCGTCATCGATATAGCCCGTGTCCTCCCAGTCCTCGGGCGTCTGCGGAAGCGCGGTATCATCAAAATCGAAATCGGCATCTTCCTCCGGATAGGCAGGTGTCTCTTCGGAAAGGTCTTCCATAGGGTCCGCATCGGGCTGCGGGGCGAGGGAGAGGGGATCATAGGATCGGGTTGCACTCTCGCCTGAAT
>JAFUZB010000465.1 GCA_017476845.1 Clostridia bacterium | reverse complement strand
TTCAAGCTTCAGGAGGTTTTTCCCATGTCCATCTGTGTCCGTTATCTCTCCCGCTCCGGCAACACCCGCAAAATCGCTCAGGCTATCGCCGAGGGCGCAGGGGTAGAGGCCGTCTCCATCACGGAGGAAAAGCAGATCACCGAGCCTGTCGATGTTCTTTTCCTTGGCGGTGCGCCCTATGCCAACATCATGGACAAGGAACTGCGCGCCTACGCCGAGGCGCTGGATCCCAAGCTGGTGGGGCGTGTGGTACTCTTCACCACCTCCAACTGGTCCCGCCGCACAGTCCATGCCCTGAGAAAGCTGCTGACGGCAAAGGGAATCCGGGTGGAGGAGGATTTCTTCTTTGCCCATATGCTGAAGATCAGTGCCCGTGAGGACGATGCACGCGACTTCGGCCGGAAATACGCAAAGTAACACGAGACTGCTCCTTATTGGGGCAGTCTTCTTTTTCTTTCCCACCCACGCTTCTTTCCCATCCACATATTTTCTTCACAATCCCGGCGCATAATAGGAAATGTACGAATTGAAAGGATGTGCTGTGCATGAAACGCAATATCGCATTGGCTCTTCTTCTCCTCCTCTCCCTCGCTGTGCTGGCCGGCTGCTCTGCCACCTCCGAGAGTAACACCACCTCAAAAGCCCCTGCGGAGGATACTCTCACCATTGATGCTCAGACCCTCACCGAGGTGCCGAGCTTTGTGGACTGGACACAGGACGGCACTGTCATGCAGCTTCTCGCCATGAAGGACGCCGAAGGGCAGGTCAAGGTCGCCTTCAACACCTGCCAGAACTGCAACGGTTCCCCCTATGCCTGGTTTGAAAACGTCAATGATACCATCATGCAGTGCCAAAACTGCGGTCTCACCTTTCCCGTGAGCACCATCGGGACCGCCAGGGCCGCCGGCTGCAATCCCATCCCGGTCACGGACTTTACCGTAAGCGGTGACACGGTCACCGTGTCCAGTCAGGCCCTGAAGAATGCGACCAGCCTGTTCACCAACTGGAAAAAGGTGCAGTAAGCATGGCTGTACAGTCGATCACCTGGCAAGTCGTCGGGATGCACTGCCCGCACTGCGACAAGGCGGTTGAGCGCGCAGTCCGGGAGCTTCCTGGATTGGAAAATCCTCGGGCGGATTACAAAACCGGAACCCTCACCGCCCGCTGGGACAGTGCTGTCCTTCCCGAAAAGAAGATTGCCCTTGCCCTGGAAGATGCCGGATACACGCTGAAAAAGAAACAGACCGTGCGCCCCTGGCAGGTCGCCCTCCGTCTTCTCGGTCTCTTTCTTGCCCTCCTCGCGCTCTTTCTCCTCATCTCCCTCTCTCCTCTTCGCGGCATTCTCTCCAGCTTCCCCGTCGCCAAGGCTGGGATGAGTCTGGGCGCACTGTTTACCCTGGGCCTCATGACGTCCCTGCACTGCATCGGCATGTGCGGGGGTATCAACCTCGCCCAAAGTGCCGCCTCCGCGCAATCGGGAAGCAAGGTGACACGCGCCAACCTGGAATATAATCTCGGGCGTCTCCTCTCCTACACTTTAGTCGGTGCCCTTGTCGGGGCCCTCGGCTCCGTGCTCCGCTTAAGCACACAGGTACAGGCAGGCATCCAGACGGTCGCTGCCCTCGCCATGCTCGTCATGGCCATCCGCATGCTCGATATTCCGGGACTGCGCTTCGCTTCCCCTGTGCTGACAGGAAAGCTCCGGCTGCGCCTGCTCAAAGGGAGCCGACACACTTCCTTCTTTGTTGGTCTGGTCAACGGGCTCATGCCCTGCGGACCGCTGCAGGCCATGCAGCTCTTCGCCCTCTCCGCAGGAAGCTGGTACATGGGTGCGCTCTCCATGGCGATGTTCTGCCTGGGAACCATTCCGCTCATGCTGGGCTTCGGGTTTGTCTCCGGAAAGCTCAATCGGCGCTTTGCAGCGCCCATGCGCATCATCTCTGCCTGCCTGATTCTTCTCATGGGCATGAGCATGCTCACCAACGGCCTCTCCCTGGCCGGCTTCTCCTTCTCCCTACCCAAGGCCGGTGAAACGGTGCAGGCCCAAGCAGACATCCTGGAGGACGGTGTACAACTTGTCACCTCAGAGCTTGAATGGCGGGGCTATCCCGACATTACCGTGAAGGCCGGCACGCCGGTGCGCTGGACGATTCATGCTCAGGAGGGTAGAATTACGGGGTGTAACAATGAGATGGTCATCCCTGCGCTGGGACTGCGCATTCCGCTCTCGGAGGGAGACAATGTGGTGGAATTCACCGCTTCCTCGCCCGGTACCATTCCATATACCTGTTGGATGGGCATGCTTCGGGGAACCATTACCGTGACCGAATAATGCAAGACAATGTGCAAGATGATGCGTGAGAAAGGCGGCGAACTATGCAGGACATGAAGACGGTGCTCATCATTGACGATGAACCCATGATTCTCTCTGCACT
>JAFUZB010000464.1 GCA_017476845.1 Clostridia bacterium | reverse complement strand
TTCCGATACGATTCCGGTAATGGACATTCGGTGCGGTAAGGTTGACGTTGGTCATGAAGCCAAGATCGGTACCATCTCCGATGAAGCTGTTTTCTATCTGATGAGTCGCGGTATGAGTGAGGAAGATGCACGAGCGCTTATCGTTGGAGGTTTTGCCGAGCCGATCGCCAAGGAGCTTCCCCTTGAGTATGCCGTGGAAATGAATAATCTCATTCACTTGGAAATGAAAGGCAGCATAGGCTGAAAGGTGGAAGTATGCAGTTAATCAATCAACTCCCCCAGCCTACTTGGCATCATTTGGGGGTTAATGAAGCGGACAGCCGCATTCCCGCAGTTTCCTGGAAAGAGGCGCTCTCTGCTCCCACAATTACCTTTTCCTTGCCTGAAAGCACCTGCGTTCCGGATGCACAGTTTACAGAAGGCGGATTGGGCAGTGTATGGGAAAGAGAACTGTTTCACACAGCCTCTCCACACACCTATGTTTTGGACAATGCGTCTGGAAATCCGCTTGAAATCCATGTGACTCTATCCGATGAAGGTCTTACCCCTATGGCCCTAGATCTTCACGCACTGTCCGGCAGTGAGACTACAATATACGAGATCGTGGAAGGCAAGGGTGAATATGCCGGTCTTACGCGAATGGTTGCCGATAAACATGCAAAGGTTCATCTTGTGCAGGTTCATATGCCGGATATGCAAAGTCGCATCTGGTCTTCTGTGGCCGTCAGTCTGGCGGAGGAAGCAGAAGTTTCTGTCACCCGCATAGAGCTGGGAGCTACGTCCATTGTAGCAGGCGTTCGGTCCACATTAAACCACCCTCGCAGCGTATTTAACATGGGAGCGCTTTATCTCGGGCGCGGTCATGATCTTCTTGACTTCAATGATGTTGCTGACCACATCGCTCCGGATACGCATTCTGAAATGCGCACCGTGGGTGTGCTGGATGATATGGCCTCCAAGATCCTGCGTGGTACCATTGATTTCAAACGTGGTTCTGTACATGCAGTGGGTTATGAATCTGAAGATGTGCTCGTGTTTGGTGAAAAAGTCAGAAACCGAACCGCACCGCTTATTCTGTGTGCCGAGGAGCGCGTCGAGGGGCAACATGCGGCTTCCATCGGTCGCATCAATGAAGACGAGCTCTATTACTGCAAAGCTCGCGGCATGTCGGAGGCTCAGGCAAGAGAATTGCTGGCCTTCGCCAAACTTCGTCCCGTTCTGGACCGAATTCCCGATGCAAATCTCCACGACAGATTGCTTACTGCGATCGAAGAAAGGTTGAAGAATCATGCGTGATGTGCGCTCTGATTTTCCTATTCTGACCGTTCCCGAGAACGGTAAACGTCTGGTCTATTTAGATTCTGCCGCCACTGCTCAGCGGCCTGTGCAGGTCATGGATGCCGTACGTGCCTATGCCTTTCACGACAACGCTAACCCTAATCGCGGTGTATATGATCTAGATAACCGCGCGACACTTGCGCATGAACATGCCAGAGATCGTGTGGCTGGATTTCTCGGTGCCTCTTCTGATGAAATTGTCTTTACGCAAAATGCTACTGAAGGTCTGAATCTCGTTGCGTATTCCTGGGCAATCCCATTTTGCAAGCCTGGAGATCGGATCGTAGTTGCCATTTCAGAACATCATTCCAACCTGGTTCCGTGGCAGCGTGTTGCACAGGTTACCGGTTGTACACTCTCCTATCTTTATCCGGGACCCGATGGCATCTATACACATGACGCACTGGAGCAAGCCATCCTTCCGGACACAAAGCTCGTTGCCATCGCCCACGTATCCAATGTGTTGGGCACCATGGCACCGGTATCTGATGTCATTCGCCTTGCCCATAGTGTCGGTGCCCGCGTTGTCTTGGATATAGCACAGTCTGTTCCACATACCCCTGTCAACCTGCATGCTATGGACGTCGATTTTGCTTCTTTTTCCGGACATAAAATGTATGCTCCCATGGGCATCGGTGCTGTGTACATCCGTGAAGAACTCATGGATGAAATGGTCCCCTTTCTCTCCGGCGGCGATATGATCCAGAGCGTCCATACCTCAGGAACGACCTATGCCAGGGGCCCGCGTAAATTCGAAGCAGGGACACGCAATGTGCACGGTGAAGTCGGACTGGAAGCCGCAATCTCTTATATCGAAGGCATCGGG
>JAFUZB010000463.1 GCA_017476845.1 Clostridia bacterium | reverse complement strand
TCAAAGCGCTTGCCGGACTGCAGCGCAAAGGAAACCGCATCGTAGGCATGCCGCTCGTCCACCTTGCTGACCGTCAGGATCAGCGATTCATCCACCGCGATGCCCGCGCTGGCGAGCGCCTTGCGGTAGCCCTCCTCGCGGCTGACCGAGGTGGACATCCTGCGGTCGTCGCGCAGCAGCACGATGCGTGTGCAGCCGCGCCGCAGCAGCTCATCCGTCGCCTGCCAGCCGCCGCTTTCGTTGTCCGACTCGATGACGGTCGAGCGCGGGGTCCGGTGCATCGGGTTGCGGTCGATGTAGACGGTCGGCACGTTCGGCCATCGCTCATCCGCCGTATCATAGCCCGAGATGCAGACCAGCCCGCAGATGCGCATCGTCTGGAGTGAGGCGAGGTAGGTCAGCTCCTGCGTGTGGGACTCGTCGGTGTTGCAGATGAAGACGGCGTACCCGCGCTGCGCCAGCGCCAGCTGGGCATGCAGCACAATGCGGGAAAAGAATTCGTTGATGATGTCCGGCACGATGATGCCCACCAGCGGCAGGGAGTTTGTGCGCAGCCCGCGCGCCATGGCGTTGGGCACATAGCCGAGTTCCCGCACGGCGGCCAGCACGCGCTCGCGCGTCTCCGGCGAGACGGGGCCGGCGCCGCTGATGACCCGGGAGACAGTCGCCGTGGAAACCCCCAGCCTTTCCGAGATCGTCTTGATGGAAACGGTCTGCTGCTCTTTCATCGTCGTGTCCCTTCCCATTGGATATACGCAGGGGGAGCCGCAAAGGACGCGGCTCCCCCTGCCGGATGAGCATATCGGATTCTTCTGTCGCTGTCAAGCCATTACAGCATGGAGGCCGCGTTCTCCGTGTAGGGTTACAATAGATGTGATACCAAGAGGGTAAACAAAAGCGATTGAATCTGGTAGTATGAAAGCGCTAACCCACACACTACTGAAAGGACTCAATCGCCATGGAGATTATAACACGGAGCAAACGGTATTTACCACATGAAATTACGACAAGGATTCACAGCGTGGAGACGTACAGGCAAGCAAAGGATTGGCGTTTTGTCTGTCGGAAGTACAAGATCTCCAAATCATCACTGATGCGCTGGAATAAAGCATATGACGGAAGCAGGGAGTCATTGACAGACAAGTCGCATCGTCCGCATCGCCAACATCCAAACGCGCACACAGAAGAAGAAATTAAATGGATTAAGGATTATCACCATAGGAATCCTGATATCAGCGTATGCGAGCTTTATGGCAAGCTTCGGACAGAGAAGGCCTACCATCGCCACCCGGGATCGCTATATCGGGTTTTCGTACGTTTGGGCTATCGAAAGAAAACACCGTCGACCAAGAAGAAATCCCGACACCTGAAACCATATGACACGCCAACGAAGCCTGGCGTGAAGTGGCAGATGGACGTGAAATATGTCCCCATGGCCTGTTATGCCGGGAATGATGACCAACGGTTCTACCAGTACACTATGATCGATGAAGCGACACGCGAACGATTCATGTATCCATACAAGGAAGTCAGCAGCTACTCGACCGTGGATTTCATTCACAGGGCGATCATCTATTTTCAATACTTTCCGCATATCATTCAGACAGACAACGGAAGCGAGTTCACCCATTTCAAGAAAACAAAAATGATTCACCCGATGGACATTGAGTGCGCCCGACTGCAAATCGTCCACCAGCTTCTTCGTCCACGTACACCATGGCACAATGGCAAGGTAGAACGCAGCCACAGAAACGACCAGGAACGCTTCTACAACCATATGCACTTCTATTCGTATGAGGATCTGCTGCAGCAAATGAAACGTTATCTGTATCGTTCCAACCGTATACCTATGGCAGTCCTTGGTTGGCTGTCGCCGTACCAAAAGAGACAAGCATTGATGCAGGATCCATAAGCAGCGCACGCCGTGGGGCCTTCGGTCGGGGCTCCGCCCCTCCCTTCGGCTCCACGGCGCTTCTCAAGCTTCATGCTCCATTTTCGATTCTGCTTCTGGTCTCACATCATTGACAAACGTACAATCTGAAAGATTCTTATCTTTCAAAATGCGGGTGTCATATCATCAAGAGGTGAAATGATTTTTGGATGTGAAAGAATGGCTTCAACAGTTGATGGATGAACGAGAATAGACGATTTATCGGGTTGCCAAGGAAGCGGGTATTTCTTGGAGCACGGTTCGCAATATGTTCAAACGGGATACCGAGCCCTCTATCGCCACCTTGGAAGCCATATGCAAAGGTATGGGCATGACGCTGCCTCAGTTTTTTGATACAGAGAACGAGATGGGCCTCTCGGACGAGCAGCGCAGGCTCGTCAGCCAGTGGGCCAGGCTCAGCAGCCGCAAGCGGCGGATCGTCAGCGATATGGTGGATGTGCTCAATGAGAATGTCCAGTAAAAAGCATAAAAAAGCATCGGCGCTTCATCATCAGCCGCCGCTTCCCGAACGGGAGGCGGCGGTTTTGAAACGCCGATACTTTTCTTTATGCTATGCCTCTGAGGG
>JAFUZB010000462.1 GCA_017476845.1 Clostridia bacterium | reverse complement strand
TTCACCTTTACCCGCCACACCTCATGGGTTGCATCCATCGGCACGTAGTACAGTACAGCGGATGAGATCCCCTTATACTCTGATTCAATCTGGGTATAGGACGTGCCATGGCGAGTCCGAGTGGTATATGCCGACAAGTCCTTTTCCACCGGGCGCCAGGATGCCGACCAGAAATCTCCGTCCTCTTCATCCCGCAGGTAGACATACCTGCCAGGCTCATCAAACTGATTGAACATGTAGCGCAGAATTCTTCCGGCCGCGCCCGACTTCACAAAGCTGTAACCGCCCGCGTTCTGCGTCACAATCGCCCCGTATTCGGGTGAACCCAAATAGTTGGCCCAGGGCATGGGCGTTCTGGGATCAGTAATCACATATTCCCTTTGCGCATTGTCAAAATAACCAAACTGCATATATTCACTCCTCCATCCTCATGCATGCGTTTGCTTTGGGTTGCTTGTGTGAGTATATGCCATGAACCATCACGCGTCAATGAAAGCCTGCATGCTGCATACACCACTTCTGTTGCGACAGGGCTGTATTGTCAAGGACAGTTTCCCATGCTATGCTTCGCAGTGTCTGTATGTACGCTGACAGCGCCTTGTGCTGAGCAATCCGAAGAAAGGACGAGCAAAGTGGACACACAGTCATTCTTTTTGGAGTGGGAGATCGAAGATTCCATACATGACTTCGATTTCACCAAGCGATCCATCGCCAACCTCAGACGTATCACCGATTCGGAGGCCTTCCGGCAGCAGGACACCAAAACGATCCTGCAGTACCTCCAAAATGAGATGGAAATCGTTTCCTTCAGCGACTTTCTCAAGCGTTTCCTGTATGAGAAGGCAGAGTTGCAGTTGCCGTACTCCGAAGTCAGCGATGCTGTGTATTCCACCCTGATCCAGGACAGCTTTGCACGCAACCACGCGCCGCATGCCTTCTCTCAGGTGACCTCCCGCTGGAGCAGTATTGTGCATCGCTGGCTCACCAGCGCATCGGTTGAGCGCAATACGGTGTTTCTTCTGGGTTTCGGACTCCAGATGACCGATGAGGAGGTCTCGCTCTTTCTCACCAAGGTACTCAAAGAAGACGATTTCCGCTTCACCGATCCCGTGGAAACCGTATACTGGCACTGCTTTCACCGCGCCCTTCCCTACGCCGAGGCACTGGCACTTCGTGATGCCGTCCCGCCAAGCAATGCTCCCCTTCCCGGTCCTGCCTTCTTTTCGGAAGCGCCAAAGCATCCGCAGGCGTATCTGATCGACAGAGAGCAGCTGCTTGTGTATCTTTCGCACATCCGGGATCAGCAGTCGGCCCTGCAGACCACAGATGAAACCTTTGACAGGCTTTACCAGTGTGCGCTCGCTGCCGTCACAAGGACATTGCCGGAAGAAGAGATCCAAACCATTGGAGACACTTCCGGTGCAGCCAAACTCGAAACTGCCCTGTACAGCGGTGTGCCGCGCACAGGGAAAAACCTAGCCAGCACAGCGCGCTCTCTGCTCGCAAAGCAGTTAGGGCATACCCGACTTACCCGGCAACGCATCGGTCGCCTGCTGCACGGCGAAAAGCCGACCCGGTTTGACCTGCTCACCCTCCTGTTCCTGATTCATTCCGCAAAAGCTACTGCCCCGAAAGATCGGTTTTCCGGCTTTATCGATGAGGCCAATGATGTACTTCGCGCCTGTGGTATGTTTGAAGTATATCCTGTCCACCCTTACGAGAGTTTCCTCCTGATGTGTCTTCTCACGGAAGATCCGTTATACGTGTTTAACGATGTATGGGAGAGTTCTTATGAATCATGAAATCGAATGGGAACACCTGACCATACTGGAGGAAATCGGATACGGTTCCAGTGCTTCCGTCTACCGGGCCCTGCTGGACGGAGAAGCCTATGCCGTCAAGCGCGTCTGCATTCCAAGCACCCCGGAGGAGGAAAAGGACCTCATCCGCGCCCTTGGCAGCGAAGATGCCGCCAAAGCCTACTGCATGGAGCGCGCACAGGCATGTCAGCATGAGGCAAGAATGCTCAGGCTGCTCCCGGAGAACCCGCATATTGCTTCCATATTGGCCACACGGATCACGCAAAACGAGATCGGCTGCGAGGTCGATTTCCTCATGGAATCCCTTGAGCCTTTCACCGAGTATATGACCCTGCATGTTTTGCATGAGGAGAATGTCATCCAGCTTGCCATCGACCTGTGTCAGGGCCTGATCGCATTGGAGAATGCCCGGATCATCCACCGGGATCTGAAACCGGAAAACATCCTTGTAGATACGAGGCAGGACAAACCGGTCTTCAAGCTGTGTGACTTCGGCGAGGCGAAAATACTGGATCACACCCTGCTCTCCGCATCCGTGGCAGGTACCTTTGGGTATATGGCCCCTGAGGTTTACCACGGAAAGAAGTACGACAACCGTGCGGACATCTATGCGCTCGGCATGATCCTCTACCGGCTCATGAATCATGGTCGTGAACCTTTCGTACCCGTCAGCCAGCGCATCGTATCGCCTACACAGAAGGAGGATGCCTTTATCCGCAGGATGAAGGGAGAAGCACTTCCCTCACCGGAACAGGCCTCCGCGGGTTTATCCGACATCATCCTCAGGGCATGTGCCTATTATCCCGAGAAGCGCTACAAAAGCGCCGGAGAATTGCAAGACGAGCTTGCAAGCCTGATTGCGCATCCCAAGAGACGGGGCAAACATGGCAGGTCCTACGGGAAACGTACAGGAAGATTCTATGCTGCAGTCGGTGTCATCTCACTTCTCCTTGTGCTCCTCAGTTTTGTGTCCCTTCATTGGTACAGGGAATACTATGTGAATCTCTGTGACCCGGCCATTGTTGCCCATCTGAAGGAATATGGCATCACATCCACTGCCAGACTCAACGGAAACGGTGTACTGTACATTGAAAGCATGGACGACCTGTACTGCGCCCGGGAGGACGGACTGTATCCGTGGAGCATGGCAAAAGACCGGGTACGCAAGATCGTTTTCGGGGAGCATGTGGACGGAACCCCTACGCTGCTCACGCCATCGACCGTCATGTACGCTCCACTGGGAACCACAGACAACATGGTCTATCGCAGTGTGACAGATAGCGCCGTTTACATCTCACCCGGAGCATTCCAGAACTTTCCCCATCTACGTGAAATCGAGATTCTGAGCCACACGTTCAAGTTTTCTCCCGCCATTCCCATTGCCTACTGCCCCAATCTCACAACCATCACCGTACCGGAGGATGCAGACATTCTCCTGGAGAATGCGTATTCGATCTCCGAGACGCCTTGGTATCAGGAGAAAGGATGGCGAATTCTCGGAACAACACTTGTGCGGTACAACGGTGAGGATACTGCTCTGGATCGCTTTCCTGCCTCCATCTTCCGCATCGCTCCCAATGCTTTCGCGGAAAACACCGCACTTGTCTCGCTCTCCCTTCCTGAGGGCATCGTCGATATCGGGTCAGGTGCTTTTTCCGGATGCACTTCCCTCTTCAGTCTGACCCTTCCGGATTCTCTTCGCACCATTGGCAGCGGTGCCTTTATGGATTGTTCCGCCCTCCAGTCTCTGATGCTCCCGCGCCAGATCGAGGAAATCGGCGAGAATGCCTTCCGCGGCTGCAGTCAGCTGACTTCCTTAACCTGCCTGAGCCCGTCCTACCTTGTAGAAAACGGTGTATTGTATGATGCAAGTCAAGTGGATCTGCTCTGGTGCTCCCCTGCGGTATCCGGAACCTTGGTTGTGCCGGAGAGCACGGAGAGAATACATATCAATGCCTTCCAGGACGCGTGGCAGTTGGCAGGCTTAACCATTACCTCTGAAGATACTGCCTTTTCCTCCAGCCTGTTCGGTGCCTGTCCCCTGCTGACACAGCTCACACTGAGTGCTTACGATACGTCGCACACACTTTCAGATGGCATGCTCTGTACCACGAGCAAATCCATACCTCAGCTTATGTTTGTCCTTCGTGATACGAAAGGACGCATAGAGGTTCCGGACGGCACTGTCACTCTATCCGGATATGCTTTTGCCTCCTGCCGTGATGTGACGGAAATCATTCTCCCGCCATCTCTTTCCTATATCATGGACTATGCTTTCTCAGGTTGCACCGGCCTGACCAGCCTTGCGCTTCCGGGGAATCTCCACTTTATTTCCAACCATGTCTTCTCCGGATGCACGCAGCTGTGTGATGTGTATTTTGAAGGTTCCCGGGAAACCTGGGAACAACTGACAGACCGCTTTGACATCGGGCTTTCCGATGACGTCACGCTGCATTTTGGCAGTTGACGGTTCCTCCGCCCCACACCCTGGCCATTCTTAGGACCTCTCGGAAAACTCCATTCCGGTAAGGGTTCCAGAAGCCTTGCAACGCAAAAAGTGTCACCGATGGTGACACTTTTTGCGTTGCAAAGCCTGAAGAATTCATGTTCCGTCTTTCCCGCGCGCCCTCTCATTCCTCCTGAAAAGTAAAGCGCTGGTAGGTTTTCCCATCCCTTGTCACCTGCTCCAGCCACATCTGTGCAGGACGTACCCACAACCCGCCTTCACCGTAGAGTGCGCGGTACACCACCAGCGGCTCCATGGTCTCCGAATGTCTCGCAATCCCTATCACCTCATAGGGGTTCCCCTTGAAGTGACGATACCTTCCCGGTTTGATCTTCTCCACTGCTTCCTCGTAAGTCATTTCATCGTCTCCTCTGTGCTCTCATCGCGCAGCATGAGCATGTGATCCCATGTGCGCAGGGTATGGTTCCTGAAAAACAGGCCGATGGTCCTGTCCGGATAATACTCCAGCAGCACCGACCGCACCGCATTCCCCCGTCCCTTCTCCAGAGACGCCACATCAACCTGCACTATGGCCTGATCGTCCACACAGGCAATCTTCCTGAAAGCATCCTTCCCTGCCCACTGTCTGTCCCCGATGTGCGCATGCCCATAGATATGCAGGCGTACGTTGCCCGGAAGAGGGAGCATCTTAGATAGCAGATCTGAGGGTCTGTTCCCTCCGGGGAAAGCATAGTGGGACAGGGTGATGACCGGTTTTGCGCACTGCCCGATCCGCCTACTCAGCGCGCGGTAATCATCCTGCGTATACGGATAGGTCGAGGCGTCTCCATGCACCACGCCGTGCGTGGTAAGCCATGCGCCGTCCCTTGCCGCATGGTCCGAAAAGAAGCAGAGCATGAGCGGGTCCAGTTCCACAAACCCTGCGATCTCCTCTGTCTTCACCGGAAAATGCCAAATCCCCTCCATCTCCTCGCGAAAGGGCAGACGGAGACCGGAAAGCGCTGCGCGGTGATTCCTGTAGAAGTCGAAGTCATGATTGCCCAGCACGTAGTAGACCGGAGCGCCCATCTGCCCGATCACGTCCCGCTGTGTCCGTGCCATGATGCGAATCCTGCCCTCATCGTCCCCTTCCGTCGCATCCCCGAGGTAGGCAATGAGATCCACGGGAACTTCCAGCGAAAGAAAGTCCTGCACGGCCGTGCGGATATGGGCCTCTGCCTGCGCCGGGATACACTGCTGAAGATCCGATATCAGCCAGATACGGCGCACGGCACGCATGTGAAGCTGGCTGATCTGCTCATCCATCACCATAGACCTGTCCCCTTTTCTGCCTTCTTGGAGACATGCAGTGCACAAAGTCTGGCCTTTGCGCATGGATGTCCCGTGTCATTTCAAGGGCATGCTAAACGCACTTTCACGGGAAGTCAAGATTCCTTCTTTTCTTTCCCCGGGCAACGTGCTATCATGCCGTAAACCTTCCCATCACTGCGCTTCATGAAAGGATCATCAGGATGAACACCACCATCGATCTCAACGGCAGCTGGCGCATGCGCGCCGCAACCGATACCCAGTGGCAGGACGCGGTCGTTCCCGGCTCAGTATATGCCGATCTCCTCCGAAACGGTGCCATGCCCGATCCATATTATCGGGACAATGAGGATATCGCCTTTTCCCTCATCCAGAATGACTTTGTCTATGAGAAAACCTTCCGTTTGGAGGAGGCTTTTCTCCGTGCCCCAGAGGTTCGTCTCGTTTTCGAAGGTCTGGATACCCTCGCGGACGTTTCCCTAAACGGCACGCCCGTGTTGCATGCCAAGAACATGCACCGTCCCTACCAGGTCTCTGTACAGCCGTATCTTCGCAGCGGAGAAAACACGCTGACCGTAACCTTTCATGATCCCGTAGCCGCAGCCCGCGATTCCCTTGCGCATCACGAAACCTTCGGCTCCCAGGATGCCTTTGACGGTCACAGCAACCTGCGCAAGGCGCACTGCATGTATGGCTGGGACTGGGGTCCCCGTCTTCCCGACGCCGGGATCTATCGCAGCGTCTATCTTAAGGCCATGGATACACCGGAGATTCTCTCCGTACACATCCAGCAGCACCACGAACAGGACAGGGTTGTGCTCACGCTGGACCCCGAGTTCGACCTGCCGGAATCGGTTCCATCCATTCCCTGCACACTGCGCACTACGCTCCTGTCCCCGGAAGGCACTTTGGTCGCCACTGCCGTGAACGAAAACACGCTCACCGTCGATCAACCCCAGCTTTGGTGGCCCAACGGCTATGGTGCACAGCCGCTCTATACCCTGCGCGTCGAGCTTGTAGGCGAGGAGGGGGAGGCTGTCTCCACCTGGACAAGGCGCATCGGTCTTCGCACGTTCGAGATTACGCGAAAGAAGGATGCGGAGGGGGAATCCTTTGCCTTTACCGTCAACGGTGTCTCCATCTTCGCCATGGGCGCAGACTATATCCCAGAGGATAATATCTTCTCCCGCATCACACCCGAGCGCACACGCGTGCTGCTTACCGATGCCGCATCCTCCCACTTCAACTGCATCCGCGTCTGGGGCGGCGGATATTATCCGGATGATTTCTTCTTTGATCTGTGCGATGAGCTGGGACTCCTCGTATGGCAGGATTTCATGTTCGCCTGTGCCCTGTATGACCTGACCCCAGAGTTTGAAGAAAATATCACGGAAGAGTTCCGCTTTGTCATTAAGAGACTGCGCCATCACCCGTCGCTGGCCCTGTGGTGCGGCAACAATGAAAACGAGTCGGGTGTAACGGGGAACTGGTGGCCTACGGCCTCGGCAAAGCTCAGAGCCGACTATATTAAGATGTTTGAATACATCATTCCCCATCTGCTCTCTCAGTTCGATCCCCAGCGTCCCTACTGGCCCTCTTCCCCGTCCTCCGGCGGATGCTTTGATGCTCCCTCCGCACCCAACCGCGGGGACACACACTACTGGGATGTTTGGCACGCAGACAAGCCCTTCTCCGAGTACCGGAAATTCCGTTTCCGCTTTGTCTCCGAGTTCGGCTTCCAGTCCTTTCCCGCCCTGAAAACCGTGGAGAGCTTCACCGAGCCCGAGGACAGGAACATCTTCTCCTATGTCATGGAAAAGCATCAGCGCAATCAGTCGGCCAACGGCAAGATCATGAATTACCTCTCTGCCACCTACCGCTACCCCGCATCCTTTGACAAGCTTCTCTACGCCTCCCAGCTCCTGCAAATGGAGGCCATCCGCTGCGGCGTAGAGCACTGGCGCCGGATCCGCGGGGTGTGCATGGGCACCCTGTTCTGGCAGCTCAACGATATCTGGCCGGTTGCCTCCTGGGCCTCCATCGATTATTTCGGCCGCTGGAAGGCACTGCAGTATGCAGCCAAGCGCTTCTTTGCTCCCCTTCTCCTCTCCTGTGAGGAGACAGGCACGCACACCATGCGCACCAATGTCAATGCCCAGCTTCCGCTCTTAAGCGTTCCGAGGGAAGCTCACCTCAATCTCTCCAACGAGATGCGCGAGGATCAGACCGTCTGTGTGACCTGGGCGCTCAGGGACCCCTCCGGCAGGGTGTGCCGGGAAGGCCGCTGGGAGGGCACCGTGCCCGCGCTCTCTGCGCTATGGCTGGATCCCCTCTCCTTCCCCGAGGCCGATCTTTTCTCCCATTATTTCTCCTATACGCTCCTTCGGGATGGCGAAGAGGTGTCCTCCGGGACGTCGCTGTTCTGCGCGCCGAAGCATTTCCGCTTTATTGATCCGCAGCTCACACTTTCCCGGGATGGTGATCACCTCACCGTGTCGGCCCAGGCCTATGCGCGCATGGTGGAAATTGTCTGCGAGGACTGCGATGTGCTGCTCAGTGACAACTATTTCGATATGAATGCCGGAAGCAGGACAGTCTAGATCCTTCGCGGAGAAGGGCATACCTTCCGCGTCCGCAGTGTATACGATATCGACAAAGCCTGACAGGCCAAAGAAAAACCGTGCGCATTAAACCGGTCCCTTTGTCAAGTACATATTTTAGACAGTGCTACGGTCTAACTAATGGAGATTCGGAAGTATCCGAACCTCCTCTTTCTTTTGCACACGGAATCAATCACTTTTTCTTCTATTGCCGCATTACCTTTGGAT
>JAFUZB010000461.1 GCA_017476845.1 Clostridia bacterium | reverse complement strand
TGACCGCTTCCTCCACCTTGGTGAATTCGCCAATGCTGCCGCCGAGGTCTGTCGTGAGATACCCGTCTTCGCCCAGGAGATAGCCCGTCTCCACTCCGCCGAGTTGAAGAACCAAGGTGCCCTCAGAGGCACTCCAGCTGCCCGTCTGTTCCCCATCCTCAAGGGACGTGTAGGTGCAATTTCCATCAGGATACAGCGTGAAGGAAATGCTTTTGCCCAGGGCATCCGGTGAGAGGCTGAGCGTACCCATGCGGATGCCTGTCAGCTGCCAGGTGCCGGGGAACGCTGCCGCAGTTTCATCGATGGCAATCTCCGGAGGAAGGACTGTTTCTGCCCTTTCCTCTGCAGGCTGCACCTGGGCCGCTTCGGTTTCCGTTGCCTGCGGCGGTGTCTGGCTGAAGATCGCTGTCATCCCTTCGAGATCGGCCAGGAGGAGTTCGTTCTCGGGATCGGAGCGGAAATAGAGCGTGTCGCCTTCGATCGTAAGCTCGATGCCGCCATCGGCCACAAACCAGGTGCCAGCGCTTTCATCGCTATCATCGTCGTAGACCTGAAGAAATGTGCAGGACTGATCCGCATTCAGCGTAAACTCCATGCGCATCCCAAGAACGGACGGATCAATCGTGATCCCATCCGCCCGCAGCTCCACCAGATACCAGGTGCCGTTCATGAAGCTGTGCCAGCTGCCATCAAGGACAGCGATCTGCGCACCGCTCCCAAGCGCGCTGAGCTCTAGCGTCACGCTTTCTTCTCCCGCTTTCGTTTCATCCGGCGCTTGCTCCCTTGCTATGACCACAGGCAGGTTCTGACTGAAGACAGCTGTCATCCCGTCCATCTCGCCAAGGAGGAGTTCATTTTCCGGATCGGAAAGGTAATAGGTCGTCTCCCCGTCAATGGTGACCGTGATGCCGCCGTCGGCTACAAACCAGGAGCCGGTACCCTCTTTGACTTCATCGCCCGTCACGCGGCGGTAGGGCGCGGAAAGGTTGCTCTCACAGGTGAATTCCATACTCAAGCCAAGCGTGTCCGGGGACAGGCTGACATCGTCCTGTCTCAGCTCAACGAGGTACCAGGTGCCGTTGATGAATGAATGCCAACTGCCGTCCAGCACAGCCAGTTCGGCGCTGGCCACCAGGGAAAGGGATACCATCAAAAGGGATAGGATAACGCATAGCCATTTCTTCATACTCTCACTCCTTGCGATGCGGTCCATAGTTGGGATAAGGGTTGGATATGTACCGGAAACGATGTAGGCCAAGAGCCATGTTGTATACTTTCTACAAGGTGCACAACTTTCCTGCATCTTGTCACGCGGTACTGTTTCCATCCCGCAGATCGTATCCGCTGCATTTCCTGTTTCCGGGTAAGCTATGCCGTCTCCTCCGGCACGGACAGGATAGCAAAGTCCCATCCTTTTTCCATCATCCCAAAGGATGATTTTGGATGATTTTGTATGGTTTTGCGATCATTTTGTGCCCCTTCAGACGTTTACAGCCAAGACTGTCACGGCTATAATCATTCTATCACACTTCCACCATGCGATTAACGGAGGGATAATTCTATGGACTTGATTCCCAGCTTCACCGTGGACCATACCAAGATCGTACCCGGCATCTATGAAAGCCGTGTGGACACGCTGGGTGAAGAGCTTGTCACCACCTTTGACGTACGCGTAAAGAAACCCAACGCGGAGCCTTCCATTGACCCTGCGGCCATGCACACCATGGAGCACATCATTGCCACCTTCCTGCGAAATGACCCCGTATGGAAGGATAAGCTGATCTACTGGGGCCCCATGGGCTGCCTTACAGGCTTCTACATCATCGTCAAGGGGCGGCCTGCCGCCTCCGAAATGTATCCCATCCTTCTGGAGGCCTTCCGGCAGATGAGTCAATGGGAAGGCGAGGTCCCCGGTGCCACGGCACAAAACTGCGGCAAGTATCTCATGCACGATCTGCCCATGGCCAAATGGGAAGCGCAAAGGTATGTGGAATACCTGGAAAAGGCCGATAAGAACGTCATCTTTTCCTATCCAAAGACCGAACGGCTGGAGCTCGAAGAGGGCCGGGAATTCTTTGACTCATAAGACGCCAAGAGAAAGGCACCTGCCAATATGCAGGTGCCTTTCTCTGTCTATCGCTTTGGATGCTCCACACTGTAGCGGTGCGTCCTTGCCCCTCTCTCCTTCTGCACACCGCGTGCATACGGAATTTCGGGATACCCGAAGCCCACGATGAGTCCCATATAGTGCTCCCTTGGGATGTCCAGCATCTCGCGGGCCTTGGGTGCAAGCTCATTGAGCACCTCAGCGGCATAGCTCATGATCGTTGTGCCCAGGCCGTGCGCGTTGCACAAAAGCTCAAAATAGGCTGTGGCAATCGTGCAGTCCGCCTTGGTATCCTCCGCCCACTTTCCCACGCAGCGTGCATGGGCGATGAACAGGTGGGGCGCACCGCAAAAGAGCAGATCCCCTTTGCGCACGCTTTGCTCCGATGCCTTCATTTTTGCGTAATTGAGTTCCCGGAAGCTATGTGTATACACATGCTGTCTTGCCTTCGCCTCCATCGCGCTGTAGGCTTCCTGCCAGATTGCACGGACGCGCTCCTTATCGTCAATCACCGTATATTCTACGCCCTGGGCATTCCCGCCCGTGGGCACCGCTGCCATGGCAGCAAGGATCCCGCTGACCACCTTTCGGTCAACCGCTTTGTCCAGGAACCTCCTGCAGGAGCGCCGCGACACGACCAGCTCCTCCATGTATGTTCCCATGGTCTCAGGCGGCAGAGGCAGCGAATCCTGGGGCTTTTTTCCAAAGATGGAGATTGCCCCCTGCGGGCAGACGGCAAGGCAGTGCTGACAGCGCCAGCAACCCTGCCATCCGAAGCGCTCGAAGGGCTTCATCTCGGGATAGCCGTCTCTTCCCTTCCCAATCACCATGCCCGAGCAGGTATTGATACACCGGTCACATTGGATACAGCGGGCAGTATTCACCGAAAACCTTGTCTTCTCTTCCATGCCCATGGCTCTTCTCTCCTTCAAGGTGACTTGAGGTACCCGCTTTGGAGAAAGGGATGTCAGAAGGTGGTCCTGTCCGGATCGCTCTCCATGCCCGCACACCCGGTGAGACCGGCAATGAGACGGACATCTTCCTCCTCCAGCGTAAAATCGAACACTTCCAGGTTTTCGGCAATGCGCGAAGGGGTCACCGACTTCGGCAGAGGCAGGTAGCCCCGCTGCAGGCTCCAACGGATGCAGATCTGCGCGATGCTCCGATCATACTTTTCCGCAAGGCGCTGCATTTCCGGCACGCCGAACACACGCCCGACCCCCAGAGGGCTGTATGCCTCCAGCACCATATCGTGACTGCGGCAATAGTCCACCACTGCATCCTGCGTATCTCCGGGGCATAGCCTGATCTGATTGACCATGGGAGCGATGGTTGCCGTCTCCATCAGAGCTTCCAGGTGATGGGGCCGGAAATTGCTCACACCGATCGCCCGAATGCGGCCTGCGCGGTAGAGCTCCTCCATGGCCCTCCAGACCTCCGCATTGGCCTGTTGCCAGTGATCTCTAAAGGCAACAGGGTTCGGCCAGTGGATGAGGAAGAGATCCACGTAGTCCACCCCGAGCTTCTTCATACTCTCCTCAAAGGTGGACATCGTGAGGTCGTAGCTGTGATACTCGTTCCACAGCTTGGTGGTGAGGAAAAGATCTTCGCGCCTGACACCGCTCTCGCGAATGCCGCGTCCGACGCTCTCCTCATTGCCGTAGGCTTGGGCCGTGTCGATGTGGCGGTAACCCGCCTGGATCGCACTGCACACGGAGGATACGGCCACCTCCCCGTCAGGCGTCTGCCAGGTGCCAAACCCGATGCAAGGAATTTCCACCCCGTTTTGCAGCTTGTACGTATCGGTCGCTTTGTTCATCATGTCTATGTTACCTCGCTTTCTATGCGTGCTCACCAGGGATAGGTTTCCCCGGTGTAGGTTATAAAGATAGGTCCTGTCTTGTCGTGCCGTTTGGTCTCAAAGAGCGCTCTCAGGGTTTCCGCATGCTCGTAGGGATCCAGCGGGGCCTCGGTGTTTCCGGGGTTGGTCCGGATCCATCCCGGATGCACGCAGATAATATTGACATCGGGTTCCTGCTTTAGGTAGTTGTGCAGCGTCTTCGTCAACATGTTCAGCGCGGCCTTCTCTGTCCCATAGTCCAGATAGAAGGTCCGCTCACACGCGCCGATGCTCCCTGCCTCGGAGGAAATATTGACGATAAGTCCCCCGATTTCGCTGTTCTTGAGAAGCGGAAGGAAAGCCTTCACCACCCGCACAGGGCCGACCGCGCCGACATTGACCGCCGGTGCGATTTCATCCAGGTCAAAGTCCGGGAGCTCTTTCATGGTATCGGCGCTTGCCGTCGTCGCATTGTTGATAATGAGATCGATGTGGTCGGTAATCCCCACCGCCTCCCGGGCTGCGGCGTTTACCGATTCCGTGGAGGCAATATCCATATGCAGGATATGGAGCCGTTCCGGACAGCTTTGGGCCAGCTTTTCCAGGGCCTCGGAGGGCTTTCGTATGCTCGCAAAGACCGTGTCCCCGGCCTCCAGATACCGTCTGACCAGGTTAAACCCCAGGGCGTAAGGACGTCCTGTCCCGGTGATAAGAACCGTTTGTGCCATCTTCGCGCCTCCCTTTACTGGGCATGCAGTTCCTGCCAGGCGCTCTGCAAGCTGTCTATGATGGACAGATGCTGCGGACAGGCCGCCTCGCATGCGCCGCACTGGATGCACCGGTCTGCGCCGTGGTCCTTCTCCCGGATCTGTCGCAGGTCCCAGTTGCCCTTGGGATCGGTGTCATAGAGCGAAACACTGTTCCACACAGAGAACACGCCCGGAATGTCCACCCCGTTAGGACAGGGCATGCAGTACCGGCAGCCCGTGCAGCCGATCTTTGTACGGCTCAGGTATGCCTCGCGCACCTTGTCCATCAGCTCGAGCTCGCTCGCATCCATCACGCCGGGGGCCACGGTATCAAAGATGCGCAGGTTTTCATCGATCTGCTCCGCCTCATTGCAGCCCGAGAGCACAACGGAGACCGCCGGATGATTGCACAGCCAGCGGAAAGCCCACTCCACCGGGGAGCGCTTGACCGGGAACGCATCGTAGAGTGCCTGCACATTGCCCGGTGCCCTGGCAAGTCTTCCGCCCAGGAGTCCCTCCATGATGACCACCGGAATCCCCTTGGACCCGGCCAGCTCCAGCCCTTTTTTCCCGGCCTGGTAGTCGATGTCCATGAAATTGTACTGGATCTGTACCAGGTCCCAGTCCCAGTCATTGAGAATGTACTCAAACTCCTCGTAAGGGCCGTGGAAGGAGAAGCACTTGTAGCGGATCTTCCCGGCCTGCTTCATGTCATTGAAGAATTCCGGAGCCCCTATGGACTTGAAGTACTCCCACTTTTCCCGGTTGATCCCGTGCATGAGATAGAAATCGATGTGGTCGGTCTGCAGCTTCTTCAGTTCGCTTTCCAACAGCGCTTCCATCTCTTCGCGATTATGCACATACTCCATGGGCATCTTCGTTGCGATCGTCACCTTCTCGCGATATCCGTCCCGGAGTGCCTTGCCCACCACGGTCTCCGAGGTCTTATCCAGGTACACATAGGCGGTGTCCAGATAGGTGACGCCGCCGTCAATGGCGCGGCGAATCAGCGAGATGGCCTTCTGCTCATCAATCACACTGTCACCGGAGGCCGCACCGTTAAAACGCATACAGCCAAGGCCGAAGGAGGAAGACTGAATCCCCAGTTTTCCCATCTGTGTGTAATGCATGTTCCTGTCCCCTTTTCTTTGCGTATGTGTCGTTATGTCTTTTCCACCCGGAGCGTGTGTGTCCCGGTCTCCGGCCGGAAGGACACCGTCCCCTCCTCCGTCTTCAGGGTGTAGTCCCCCTTAAAGCCGGTGAAGGACAGCCATCCGTCCCCGTCCGTACACAATGTCTCATGGGTTTCCCATAGCCCGTGAATCAGGCTCTCCAGCGCTTCGTAGGCAGGCTTAATGCTGTTGTCCTCCCGTACGACCCCGGAGGGGGCCTTCAGCCAGCACCCGTCGGTGAAATCCCAGGTCGTGATGGCCTCTACCAGCGGATGGCTGAAAAGCGCCGTATACATCTCTGTGATCTCCCTCGCCTGTCGCGCTTCTCCCTCAGGTGTGCTCGGCCAGCTGTCGACCTGCCAGTCATTGAGGTCCACGATATGCCCGGGCATGATCTCCCCGGAAACAAGCGTGTTCTCGGTGAAATGGATCGGAAGACCGAAGCGGGAAAAGCGCGCCAGCACCTCCTGCAGCTTATCCAATCCCCAGTATCCCTGGTGCTGATGGCTCTGTATCCCGATCGCACCGATCGGGACGCCCGCCTCCAGGAGCTTCTCCAGAAGGTGCGCATAGGATTCGCTGGTGTTAAAGTCGTTGATGAGAAGCACAGCGTCCGGGTTGGATTCCCTGGCCGCCGCAAAGACATCCTTAACCAGGGCCAGACGACCTCTGTCGCGGCAGATGCGGGTCACTGCGTTGTCATACCGATCAAAGTCCGGCATGATCACCACCTCGTTGATCACGTCCCACATGTCGATTTCGCCCCGGAAAGAGGTCACCTCCCGATGAATGCGATCCAGCTGGCGCGAGAGGATCTCCTCGTTGGAGTATTTCAGCAGCCAGGGCGCACAGACCGTGTGCCAGCACAATGGATGTCCCTTGACGCGCACCCCGTGCTGCGTGAGATACCGCGCCGCCGCGATCGTCTCCGCGTAGGCCGTCTATCCCTCCCTCGGCTCATACCTTCCCCAGTAGAAGGGCAGCGTGCCGTAATTGAAGAGCTTCAGCCAACGCTCCATGCGCTCCTGAAGGAACGCACGGTTTTCTTCCTTCGCCCGGGTCATCAGCGCGACGGCATCGAAGGCGCCGCAGCCAAAGAGGAAGTCATGGCTTTTCTGGTCCACCTGCACCTCGGCATTTGCCACGGGCGTCCCGTCCGCGTGCAGAAGCTGCAAGCGCGACTGCACTTTTCTGTGTTCCAAGCTGCTCATCCTGTTCTCCTCTGTCACAGCATCATCCGATAGATCTTCTCGCAGTCCTGCGTATCCAGTGTCACGAAACCGGAGATGCTGCCTTCGCGTCCGTCACCATAGCACAAGGCCTGGACGAGTTGCGGAATGTCCTCCTCCCTGGCACCGAGCTCTGCGAAGTTCTTGGGCATGCCGATGGAGATAAAGAACTGGCGCATCTTCTCAATGCCCTCGCGCGCTGTCACCTCGGGGTGATCGAAATTCATCTGGCAGCCCCACACGCGCACGGCCACCTTGGCAAAGCGCATGACGTCATGGGATAGCACATAGGTAAAGACGGCGGGCAGCGTCACGGCAAGGCCTGCGCCGTGTGCACAGTCATAGAGCGCAGAGAGCTCATGCTCAACGTTATGGCTGTTCCAGTCCTGACTTCTTCCCACACCCACGGCATTATTGTGGGCCATCATGCCGGCCCACATGATGTTCGCGCGGGCGTCATAGTTATCGGGTTCGGCAATCACCCGTGGTCCCTCATGGATCATGGTCAGCAGCAAAGCTTCAATCAGGCGATCGGTCACTTCGACCTCCCGGGTATTGGTCAGATACCGCTCATAGAGGTGCGCCATGATATCGGTGATACCCGCCGCTGTCTGGTAAGGCGGCAGAGTCTGGGTGAGTGCGGGATTGAGGATGGAGAAGAGCGGACGGATCGCATCGCCGCTGGCCCCGCGCTTGAACATTCCGTCCTCCTTTGTGATGACGCTGTCCGGGCTGCCCTCGCTTCCGGCTGCGGCAATGGTGAGCACGGTGCCCACAGGAAGCGCTTTCTCAATGCGCTTTCCCAGATAGAAGTCCCAGAAGTCTCCCTCGTAGACCGCACCCGCCGCGATCGCCTTGGCGGAATCAATGACACTTCCCCCGCCCACGGCCAGGATGAAATCGATCTTTTCCCTGCGGCACAGCTCAATGCCCTGATAGACCAGACCGCTTCTCGGAATGGGCTGCACCCCGCCAAGCTCCGCGAACGGAATGTTTTCCTTGGTGAGGGCCTCCCTGACCCGGCCGAGCAAACCGGACTTCTCGGCACTCTTTCCGCCGTAGTGGATCAGGGCACGCGTGCCGCCAAAGCGGCGGATCAGGCTGCCTGCCTGAGCTTCCGTCTCTTTGCCGAAGACAAAGTAGGTGGGAGAATAGAAGGTAAAGTTATCCATGTTTTCAGCATCCTTTCATTGTGCAGGGGACTTTTTCCGGATGGACAGATTTCCGTTTGTCCTGTATGATAAACCTTGAAGTTCACTCTAAGTCAATACTTGACGGGAGGGTTTTTATGTATTCGATCCAGGAAGTCAGCAAAAAAACAGGGCTGTCTACACATACCCTGCGTTACTATGAAAAGGAAGGGCTCATCAGCGGCGTGGAACGCACCCAGGGCGGGTTTCGCCAGTACTCCGACGAGGATATGGACGCCCTTGGACTGATCTGTTGTCTGAAAAACACCGGTATGCCGCTGCAGGAAATCTCCAGGTTTGTGGAGCTGACACGCCAGGGGGACCATACGCTTCAGGAGCGCGTCGACATGCTTGGCGCGCATCGCGAAAATGTCATTACGCGCATGGAGGAGATGCAGAAGCACCTGGACAAGGTGACATGGAAGCTCAACTTCTTCACCCAGAAGCTCAAGGCCTATCAGGCCCGGGAAGCCGAGGAGAGTCTCGAAAAGAACGCATGAGCTACACCAGGTAACGGATCAGGTACACGATCGGCGCGACAAAGTACAGCCGCACTTTCTTGACAGGCGGGATCTCCACCTTTTCCGGGATCTCGCTTACCTGCATGTGCTCTCCTACAGGAATCGCATTGACCAAAAGACCTTCAAGATAGCGCTCCAACTCCGCTGTGAGCTCCGGGCTCTCCAGCACCAGCATCATCTCCGTATCCAGATAGGCCGAGCGCATATCCATATTGAAGGAACCTACGATGCTCAGGCGATGGTCTATGGATGCCGCCTTGGTGTGGACAGAGTATTCCCGCTGCGCCTGATAGATCTCTGCCTCCAGGCTCGTCAGCATACTGCCGTGAAAGAGGGCATCGGAGGAGGCAATGACATTGTTTCCGGTGGCTGCGGAGTTCGTGATAAGCGTCATGGCGGAGGGCTTATCCGCGGCAAGCTTCAGGGCCTTTTGCATAGCCCTGTCCATGACAAAGTAGGGGCTGCACAGCGTCACCGTTTCCTCCGCCGAAACCAGATAGTCCATGAGACCGTAGAGGACCTCCGCGGTCCGCTCATGCGGATCCAGATGACTGACAAGAAGATGTGCGGACTGCACCGGATGAAACGCGAGCTTCTCCGTCTGAGCAGTATCCGGCCATCTCTCCCCGGTCATTCTCTCGAGTGCCGCCTCTGTCGCGGCCTGCCGCCTTTGGGGGACCGCATCGTATACCTGTGTGCACCATCCGCTCTCCCAGGTCTCTTCAAAGCGTTCCCTGGCCAGATCGCAGGCGGATACGCCGCTTCCCGTGCGGTGGACAAGCGCCTCCAGGTCGATGTTGTAGCCCGTTTGGCTCGGGATCAGGAACTCATCGGACACATTTCTGCCGCCAAGGAGCAGCCATTCGTCGTCCACGATCATGTATTTCTCGTGGTATCTTGCGTTAAGCCCTGCGGGATCCAGAAGGTTTACCGGGTTATAGAAACGAAGCTCGATATTGGGATGGCTTCCCAGGGCATAGGCCTCGGGTGTCCCATGGAGATGCAAGCCGCTGATGAGTCCGTCCGCAATGATACGGACCTGCACTCCCCTGTCGGCTGCCTGCATGAGGGCGGAGGATACCATTTTTCCGCTCTCCTCCATACCGTAGATATAGGAGCTAAGAAGGATACTGTGCTTCGCTTCCTGGATCCGTTCCAGGCGGACGGAGAGTGCGGTTTCCCCCTCTGTCACCCACGCAGCGATATCGCTCCCGGCTTCCGAAGCTCTCCCCGTCATCTGCGGCCAGACTTCGCGTGCCATACGGGGATGCACCGTGCAGGGCAGAAGAACGAACAGCAGATAGACCACCAGCACCAAGCGAACCAATCGGCGCAAGCTTTTATTTCGCTTTTTTCCGCGTCCCATCTGTATTCCCCCTTTCCTGCCTTCCCGTTCCGGGAAAGCATACACCGCATCTTTTCTTTCATCCTTGGACAGATGACGTTTTCTGTCCTGCCAAAGAGACCTCCTAATATGGTACAGTGTCTCCCGATTTTCCCTATTCTGTGAACAGAAAGGAGCAGGCAGAACCCGCTGCCGATCAGCCTATGAAGCAAAAGCTCGCCCGCTGGATTGTCCAATTCCGGACCTTCATTCTCATTGCCATGCTGCTCATCACGGCATGGAGTGCCTCCTGTATTGGCAAAACCCGCATCAACTATGACCTGAACCGCTATCTGGATGACGACACGATGACCAAGCGTGCCCTGCATGTCATGGAGGAAGAGTTCGGCTCCACCGAGCAGCTCCGCATCATGTTTACCGACCTGGATGAGGCTGCACTGGATGATTACGTTGCCCGGCTCAATGAGCTTCCGGAGGTCCTCGCCGCGCTCCACGATTCCCAGAGCGGGGTCAAAGAAAAGGACGGACGGCGCTATCAGCTCGTCACGCTGACGCTGACGGACTGCGATGCCGTGGCCCTGGTGAGAAAGCTGCGCACCCTCTTTCCCGAGGCCGGCGACTATTATGTCGGCGGGTCGGCAGCTGGCCAGCTGGATGTCCAAAACAGCGTAGCCGAGGAAATGCCCCTTGTCATGGTCATCTCCCTTGCCGTTGTCATCGCCGTGCTGCTTCTGACCTCTCACGCCTGGCTTGAACCGGTGGTACTCCTCCTCGTTCTTGCCCTCTCCATCGTCATTAACCTTGGCACCCACTTTGTCTTTCCGGATGTTTCCTTCATCACCTTCGCAGTGAGCGCCATACTGCAGCTGGCCCTGTCCATCGACTATGCCATCATGCTGCTGCACACCTATAACGGCTGCCGTGACGAGGGACTGGAGCCCAAGGAAGCCATGACCGAGGCCCTGGCGCAGTGCTTCATGCGCATTGCCTCCAGTGCTCTGACCACCGTCGCCGGTCTTCTCTCGCTCCTGTTCATGTCCTTTACCATCGGCTTTGATATCGGTCTTGCCTTGAGCAAGGGAATCATCATCAGCATGCTCTCCGTCTTCCTGCTCATGCCTGCCGTTACGCTGATCTTTGAAAAGCCGCTCAAGCGCACACGGCACAAGCCCATCAGTCTGGGCGGCGAGCATCTGGCCCGCGGCATTTACCGCTTCCGAAAGCCGGTCGCGGTCCTCATGATTCTCCTGGTTGCCGTCGGGGCCGTATTCCAGGGGCTCACAGAATATACCTTCACCGACGCATCAGCCAAGGGAGACAGCCGAACAATCAATGATACCTTCGGCACCTCCACGCCCCTGGCGCTCTTAATCCCCGCAGGAACAGAGGATGAAGATTCTGACACTTCCCACCGAAAAAACGGCTCTAATGCTTTATATTTCAAGGGAAGTCACCGTGTCCAATTGTCATAACTTCTCTGTCGAGAGGGGCGAAGATAGGCCTATGCGATGGCATCTAAGTCGCGGGGATCAGCACAT
>JAFUZB010000460.1 GCA_017476845.1 Clostridia bacterium | reverse complement strand
GCATGGCGATGGCGCGGAGAAAGGCGCTGCCGGCCTCCATTGCGGCGGGCTGCGATATGCTGGTATTCAATACCGACTTTACAGAGGACTAGGATTACGTCCTTCAGGGCGTCCGGGACGGGACGATCTCCCGGGAGCGCCTGGACGAGGCGGTGACACGCCTTTTGGCCCTGAAGGCACGGGTATGCTTTGCTCCCGCATGCACGCTGGACATTGATGCGGCCACATGGCACAAGGCGGCGGCGGAGAAGGCGATCACGCTGGTGAAAAACAAGGATCCCGAGGTTTTCCCGGTGGTACCTGAGCGGTACAGCGAGATTCGCCTGATCGTCTTGGGAAACGATACGATTCAGGAGGGGAACATCGGGCAGATCGCGGAGACATACCTGCGTGCCCACGGCTTCCGCACGGAAATCTATGATCCCATGGCGGATGATCTGCACGGAACGGGCGAGCTCAAAAAAAGCCGTCTGACGTTGTATCTTGCCAACTACGAGCAGGCAAGCAATCAGACGACGGTGCGCATCAACTGGTGCAAAAAGCACGCCCTGGACGGCCCACGGTTCCTCAATGAGGAGAAGTGTGTGTTTGTGTCCCTGGCCAATCCGTATCTTCTGCAGGATGTGCCGAGAATTCGGACCTATATCAATGCCTACACCGCGACGCGGACCGTGATTGAGACGGTCCTGTCCAAGCTCATGGCGGGCGGGCCTTTCACGGGCGTGAGCCCTGTGGACGCCTTCTGCGGTCTTTCGGATACACACCTGTAAGGAAGAGGAGGCGATAGCATGCCCATAGGTGTTCTGTGTGATGCGTTTGCGGTGGCACTCGGCGGCGTAATCGGCGCCGGGGCCGGGAACAAGATGTCCGATGAATTCAGGGAGAAGCTGAATCTGATTTTCGGCCTTTGCTCCATGGGCATCGGCATCGGTTCCATCGTGCTCATGAAGAATATGCCGGCCGTGGTGCTGGCGATCATTCTGGGGACAATCATCGGGGTGGTGACCCATCTGGGGAAGCACATCGAAAAGGGCGGGCAGAGGCTGGCCGGTTTGATCCCGGGAAAAGGAAACACGGACAACGCCCTGCTTGTGACGGCCATCGTCCTGTTCTGTGCCAGCGGCACCGGGATCTACGGCGCGATCGTATCCGGAATGAGCGGAGATCACAGCATTCTTCTGGCCAAGTCCATTCTGGATCTCTTCACTGCTTTGATCTTTGCCTGCTCGCTGGGGCCGGTGACAAGCCTGGTGGCAGTCGTGCAGCTGGTGATCTTCCTTTTGCTCTTTGCGTGCGCAAAGCTGATTTTCCCGCTGACGACTCCGGACATGATTTCCGATTTCAAGGCGTGTGGCGGGCTGATCATGCTCGCGACAGGATTCCGCATTGCCAAGATGAAGGACTTTCCCATTGCCGACATGATTCCCGCTATGGTGCTGGTGTGGCCGATCAGCTATGCCTGGACAGCGTGGATTGTACCGATGCTGTAAGAAAGAAGGGTGTATATGGTTCAGGAGATACCGATCATCAATGAGAGTATGGACCTGGAGACATGCCGGGGGAAATGGACCTTTGATGAGAAGTACGACTGTTGGTGTCTGGAGGATGTGCTCTACACTGCGCGCGCAAGCGTGCCCAAGTTTCAGCGCCTTTCCATCTTTGTGCCCAGGGAGCTGATGGAGGACGGAGTCCCCACACAGGCGAGCAGGAAGATACCGATCGTCTTTGAAAACAATGCCGCAGGCTACATGCAGATGCCGCACACCTGGCTGGGCGGGCCGAGATGCTACGCAGCGCCCTACCTTACGCATGGGCTGATCTACATCACCTGTGGATGCAGGGGACGCGAATCTAAAAACGCATCCGGGGAGCTGGTGGGCAAAGCCCCGGCCTCTCTGATTGATCTGAAAACCGCGATCCGTTTCCTCCGGCACAATCAGAAGGCCCTGCCGGGAGACTTTGACAGAATCATCTCCGTAGGCTGGAGCGCGGGCGGTGCGATGAGCACGCTGCTTGGCGTGACGGGGGATAACCCCAGGTACAGTGCCCTCCTTACCGAAAATGGGGCCTACATGGAGGAGAGCGATGCGGTCTATGCTGCGCAGATTTACTGCCCCATCATTGATCTGGAGCATGCTGACCTAGCCTATGAGTGGTGCTTTGGGGCGGATAAGACGAGTGAAGACTGCATGTCAGGGCCCTCGGAGACGATGACACCGTTCAAGGAGGCGCTCTCCGCAAAGCTCGCAGAGCGGTACGTAAGGTATGTCAATGGTCTGCATCTGAAGGACCCAAGGACGGGGGAGACGCTCACGCTTGAGGCAGACGGACGCAGCGGATCCTTCTATGCGTACCTCATGGACTGCCTGAACCGGTCTGCGACGGAATTCCTGAAGCGGTTGGATGCGGGGAAGCTTGATGTGCCCTACACCGTGGCGGACTATCTTGCGGGCAACTATACCTTCCTGGCGCCTGCGCCGCATGGCGGGAACGCGCATCATGCGGGTCCCGGAATCGCACTCGAGGACAGGCCGATGAGCCTGGGGGACATGGTGTCCAGGCCGCCCCGCGGCGTGCCCTTTGTAGAGCATAAGCCGGCGATGGTGGAAAAGCAGGGAAGAGATAAGCGAGAATGGCTTACCTGGGATGGAGAGCACGCCACGATCTCCTCTTTGGATGACTATGTGCTGCACCACAGGCGCCGCATGAAGCCCTGCACTGCTTTTGATGAGCTGAACATGCGCAGTTCAGAGAACCATGTGTTCGGAACGGCCGAAACTGACTATGCGCACTTCAATCCGGTCATAGGAGAAGTGATCGAAGAACTGAAAGAATGTTTCCCCGAGGAGGCTCGGGCGTATGCAGGAGCATTTGACATCTCGGGGGATGAAGCGCTCAGCGAGCGGATCTTCCTTCTCAATCCCATGCGGTTCATTGGAACAGGGGAGAAGAGTACGCAGGCCAAGCATTACCGCATTCGCGTAGGGGCAAGTGATGCCGATACGGCTTTCAGCGTTTCGATGACACTGGCGGTGAAACTGGCCAACGCAGGATATCCCGTGGACTATGCCCTGGTATGGGATGAGCCGCACAGCGAAGCCGATTATCCGGGAGAGGTCCTTGAGTGGATTGATGAGATCTGTAAGGAACCGGGAACGTAAGGCGCTTGCCTTCGGATAGGCAGCGAGGGAAATGCATGCTCGGATACAAGGGCTTTGCTGTGCCGGAGGACAACAATCCTTGTCCGTATGCGGGGAAGGAATAGGCACAGCCAGGGAAGAAGCGCAATGTAGACAGGATGCACATTATGAAACCTCCCTTGCTCGGATTACACATGGGCAAGGGAGGTTTCTATGCATTTCAAAATCAGGAAGTTTCAAAGATCTTGGGCATGATACCGACACGCAACGATAGGTTAAATCACGACTCTCTCGCATTCCCCGCGATAGGGTGGTTCCCAATCGTCGATGAACTCACGCACAGGATCAAATGTCTCGATAAGCCTTTTTCCACGACAAACGGTAATCATCTCTGAAAACCACACATTCTTTTCCAAGGAGATTTCCAGCCCGCTATCCAACACGAAAATCAATCCCCTTGTGAGCCAAACATCGTAAGTCTGTTCCTGGTATTTATAGGCCTTTTGATGCTCGTTGACTATGCGTATGTCTTTGATGAGTTGCCCGACCAACACATCCATCATTGTTGTGTTATCAACCATGGAATTGATCTGGTCTGCGGGTCTCTCCTCAAACCGGAAAATCGCGACATCTTCATTTGCACCATAGTAATCCATGACCTCCGTCATGTTGGTCACGGCAAAGGAGCCAATGTCAGTTATGATTCCAACGATCCCAAACACACTGGGAGAGTAATCAAATGGATCGCATCTGTACTTGATCAGTGTATGCCCGATGAGACTCTTGATTTTTGCCACAGTCTGATCTGTAAAGCGCACGTCTATCTGCTTCACTTCTTGATGCCTTCCTTCTGGACAAAATGGCTCTTCGCTTCTTGATGCCACTGGTATGCAAACAACATGCTACATGCGGACCTGCGCCTGGTGTCTCTTCTGAAATGGACACAATTCGCAATGATGGTACAATGAGACAATCCTTATATTCTCCTATCGCTGTAACCTTCCTGCTGCCATAACCGGTGGCTGACATGCACAGTATGTCGATAGCATCAACGTTTCGGTTGTTCCTTCAAGGAAACCATGGATTCCAAAGTGTCAGGACCAGACGAAAACGCCGCACCCACTTTCCTTTTCAGTGGGCGCGGCGTTGCTGTTTGTGGGAGAGGAGTCAGGATTGTGCTGCCTGTCAGTCGAGCACGAAGGCGATGTCCTCAAGGCTTGCGCTCGTCACGGAACCGTCATCGTCGGAAATGACCTGCTTGATCACTTCCTTCTTCAGGTCCTGGAGCTCGACAACACGCTGCTCGATACTGTCAGAGGCGATCAGCTTGATGACCTCGACATTGCGGGTCTGGCCGATTCTGTGGGTACGGTCGGACGCCTGATTTTCGGCGGCGACGTTCCACCAGGGATCCAGATGAATGACGGTGTCCGCACCGGTCAGGTTCAGGCCGGTACCGCCTGCCTTCAGAGAAATCAGGAAGACATCGGTGCCGCTGCCGTTGTTGAAGGAGTCCATCATCTCCACGCGGTCCTTGGCCGCCGT
>JAFUZB010000459.1 GCA_017476845.1 Clostridia bacterium | reverse complement strand
CGTCTCGGCCATAAAGCGCTTGACACCGGGATAACGGTTAAAGTACCGGGAGATAAACTGTTGCGCTTCGGTGCGGGAAACCCCGGTATTGCGGGCAAGGCCGAAGGCGGAGATACCGTAGATCAGGCCAAAATTGACCGCCTTGGCGCGCGAGCGCAGGGTGGAGGTAACATCACTTAGCGGGACATCGAAGATCTCGCTTGCGGTCCTGGCATGCACATCCTGGCCCGTTTTGAAGGCATCTACCATGGCGTCGTCTCCGGAAAAGTGGGCCATGAGGCGCAGCTCAATCTGGCTGTAGTCGGCATCCACGATAGTCCAGCCCTCCCTGGGCAGGAAGGCCTGTCTGATCTCCTTTCCCTCCGCGGTGCGCACCGGGATATTCTGCAGGTTCGGCTCCGAGGAAGAGATACGGCCTGTCGCCGTGCCGACCTGATCAAAATAGCTGTGCACGCGGCCCTCATTATCCATGAGCGGAAGAAGTCCCTCAATATAGGTCCCGTTGAGCTTCATGAGCTGGCGATAGCGCAGCAGCGGTTCAATGATCTGCGGGGCCACCGGACGAAGGTCCTCCAGGACCTCCACGGCCGTAGAATAGCCGCGGCTCGTCTTCTTCCCGTGGGGGAGCTTGAGCTGCTCAAAGAGGATATCGCCGAGCTGTTTTGGACTGTTGATATTGAAACTTCCCACACCGCAGGCGTCATAGACGGCCTGCGTCAGCGCCTCTATCTCCTCGGTATAGCGCTTGCCGAGGTTTCTTAGGAATTCGCCGTCCACGCGGAAACCCGCTTCCTCCATCCGGAAAAGGACAAAGGACAGGGGCATCTCCACATCCCGCATCAGCGGCATCATGTCCTCGCGTGCAATGGTCTCCTTCTGCCAGACGCTGAGCGACAGAAGACCTGCTGCATCGTCAGTGAGGTCCCGGCGCACTTCCCCGAAGGCATAGCTCTTCTCCTGGGGATTGAGAAGATAGGCGCCAAGCATGACATCCCAGTCAAAACTCTCCGGAATCGGCAGCTTCCATTTGCGCAGAAGATGCAACAGTCCCTTACCGTCATGAACAACGGCCGGGTACCGGACGAGATCCTCCGCAACCACCTGCAGAACCTCTTCTGCATCCAGACCCGGATGGAACAGGTCCCCGACCAGCTCAAGCTGCCCACACTTTAGATCGCTTGTCGCTATGCTCCCGGAGATATCCGTAATGCGGTAGGCAGCAGGCCGCGCAGCATCCGAAAGCCCGGAAAGGAAGGCCCTGAGCGACGCGATATCTTCGATCTGCTGCTTCTCTAAGAACTGCAGCATCACAGGTGCCTGCACAGTACGCTCCTTCGTCTCTTCGGCTGCTTTCGGTTCCCCGACCGCCTGTGCCTTTCCCTGCGCTTGCGCGGAGGTAATGCGGCGGATGATCATGTTCAGCTGAAGCTTCTCAAGTGCCGGAATCGCCTGCATAAGATCTGGCATTTTGCAGTCGGCCAGCCTGAAATCCACCGGTGCATCTCTGTGAATGGTAGCAAGGTCCTTGCACTTCCGTGCAAGCTCTGCGTTGTCCCGGATCTTTTCCCCGAGCTTCCCCTTGATTTCCCCTGCGTGGGCAAGGACCTCCTCGAGAGTACCGTACTGCTGGAGCAGTTTGACCGCTGTCTTATCGCCCACACCGGGTACACCGGGGATGTTGTCCGAGCTGTCGCCTGCCAATCCTTTCCAATCCGTCACCTGCTCCGGGGTGAAGCCATAGGTCTCGTATACCATCCCCGGGGTGTATCGAATCGCCTCCGTGATTCCCTTGCGGGTGAAGAGCAGCTCTGTGCCATGCCCCACCAGCTGCAGCGCATCCCGATCACCCGTCAAAAGAAGCGGAGCTACGCCCGCATCTACGCCAAGCCGGGAGAGCGTGCCCAAAAGGTCGTCCGCTTCCCAGCCTTCGATCCCATAGTACATGATCCCCATATCCGTGAGGAGCTGCTTGAGCGTATCGAACTGCTGGCGCAGCTCGTCTGCCATGGGTGCACGGCCGGCCTTATACTCCGGATAGGCTAAATGGCGAAAGGTCGGTCCGTGGACATCGAAGGCCACCGCCAGATATTGAATATGCTCCTCCGCAGCCACCTTGAGAACCATGTTGAGGAATCCATGAATGGCATTGGTATAGGTTCCGTTGGAATCCATGAGAGGAATCGCATGGAAAGCACGGTGCAGTAAACTGTTTCCGTCTACGATGAGGAAGGGGTCTTTCAAAGGTAGCTCCTCCTTGTTGTTACTTCCAGGAGGCTGTGGGACAGCCCATTCGCAATATAACACATTCGGTCCTTTCGGTAAAGAAAAGCGTTAATGCGGCATGCCTCCCTATGATTCCGTCACTTTCCCGTGAATCGGCTTACCCTCCACTGCCTTGCATCCTGTCTCTCTGACATAGGCTTTCGTCCTATGGTGACCGATTGTGCAATCAGGCAATTTTGTTATGTCATTTCATCAAAACAATTCAAATGCTTTTCCCTTGTTTTTTCGTTTTCCGCTTGTTGACTTTCTCTCGTATATTTCGTAAACTGCATTATTCCGCCGGGCATCAGGCCCTGTGCGGACCGACCTTCTCCCGTCCCTACGTCCATTGGGACCGAATGAAAGGAGGCCAGAAAATGGCAAAACGCAATTATGCAGAAATCACCCCTGAAATCGAGCACTTTGCACAGATCTGTTCAGGGAACGTCATTGACCGCGACCTCTATGAACGATTCAAGGTCAACCGCGGACTTCGAGATATGAATGGCAACGGTGTGCTGACAGGCCTTACCGAGATTAGTGAAGTCAACGGCCGCACCCCCGAAGGCCTTCCCATGGATGGTCAGCTCTTCTATCGCGGATACAACATCTATGACCTGATCCGCGGTTTCCTGACCGACGGAAGATTCGGCTTTGAAGAGATCATCTATCTTCTGCTCTTCGGTGCTCTTCCCACGCCCCAGGAGCTCCATGACTTCCAGGCGCTGCTGGGCAGCTATCGCTCACTGCCAAACTCCTTTGTGCGCGACATCATCATGAAAGCCCCCAGCAGCAACATGATGAACTCCATGGCCCGCTCGGTCCTCACCTATTACAGTTATGATCCCAAGGCAGAGGATCTCAGCATCGACAATGTACTGCGCCAGTGCATTCAGCTCATCGCCATGTTCCCGCAGCTTGCCGTCTACAGCTATCAGGCTTATGCCTATTATCTCAGTGACAGCACCAGCTTCTTCTTCCATGATGCTGACCCTTCACTGTCCACCGCCGAGAATATCCTCTACATGCTCCGTCAGGACGGGAAATACACCGAGGTGGAAGCCCGCGCACTGGACACTGCCCTGGTTGTTCACGCAGAGCATGGCGGCGGCAACAATTCCAGCTTCACCACGCATGTCGTGACCTCCGCCGGCACGGATACCTATGCCACCATCGCCGCCGCCCTCGGCTCGCTCAAAGGGCCCAAGCACGGCGGTGCCAACATTATGGTCTGTCACATGTTCAAGGAGATCAAGGAGAACGTGAAGGACTGGAAGGATCAGGATGAGATCGCTGCCTACCTGCAGAAGATTCTGCACAAGGAAGCCTTCGATCATTCCGGCCTGATCTACGGGATCGGCCACGCCATCTACTCCCGTTCCGATCCCAGAGCCAAGATCTTCAAATCCTACGTGAAAAATCTGGCCTCGGAGAAGGGATGCGAAGAAGAATACAATCTCTATGAAGCGGTCGAATGTCTTGCTCCGCAGATCATTTCCAGCGAGCGCAAGATGTACAAGGGTGTCTGCGCCAACGTCGACTTCTACTCCGGATTCGCCTATCAGCTGCTGGGGATTCCCGAGGAGCTCTTTACTCCCCTTTTCGCCATTGCCCGCATTTCCGGATGGTCCGCACACCGCATTGAGGAACTCATCAACGGAAACCGTATCATTCGTCCTGCTTATAAAGCCGTCAAAACCCGCGAGAACTACGTCCCGCTCAGCGAGAGATAAGCTGGCAGGCAGTTTTACCCGGAATCAGCCCCTGTGCTATTACGCTTACTGCTGACATGAATGCCAAGCCTGCTTGATGAAGAAGGAAGCACCCTCTGGGCGCGTGGCCCGTCACCATACCTTCCCTGCCAGGTCCCAACACTTTGAAATAGGCCTCACTGAAGAGGTGAAGCCCCTATCTTCAGAACAGTTGCCTTTGACATGAAAGCTGTCTGGTGAATGAAGTCAGCAGTTCAACATAGACGTTGGTGGTCATCAAGGAAGGCCTGGCTCTCCTTGATGACCAATTCGCATCAGCAAAATGATGCTTGTGGAAAGGCTTTTTGACAGTGCCACATCCCATTTACAGTTGCATCTGACCAAATGACTGTCATAACATGAGATGTGATCGTCTGCAGTTTTGGTTTATCCACCCCACAGAACGGGTCAATACCATATTTGTGAAGGACATTTGGGCGATAGGGAGAGCGGTGATATGGTGTCTCAAGAACGAAAGCTTCCTATTGGTATTCAGAGCTTTGAAGAGATCATACAGAATCATCATGTCTATGTCGATAAGACTGAGTATGTGTATCACCTGGTTCACACGAATCTTCCCTATTTATTGTGTCGCCCCCGCCGTTTCGGAAAGAGTCTACTCCTTTCTACGCTAAAGGCCTATTGGGAAGGAAGAAAAGAGCTTTTTGCAGGACTGAAAATAGAAGCGCTTGAGCAGGGAAACCCTGACGCGTGGCAGTCTTATCCCGTATTTTACCTTGATTTCAATCAGGCACATTATGCAAAGAAGGGTGTCCTGGAAGATATCCTGGAAGTCCACTTGCAAGCCTGGGAAAAGACGTATGGTAGCACCTCCCAAAAAGTCCCCTTGGGAGCGAGATTTGGCCAATTATTGCGCGCCGCAGCAGAACAAGCGGGGAGAAAATGTGTCGTCTTAGTTGATGAATATGATAAACCCTTGCTGGAGGCCATGGAAAACAAGGATCTTGTAGAACACAACATGGCTGTCTTCAGAGGATTTTTCAGCGCCTTAAAGAGCGAGGATGCCAATATCCAGTTTGTCTTTATCACAGGCGTTACCAAATTCAGCAAGATGAGCATCTTCAGCGATTTGAACCAACTCAGGGAGATTTCCATGAGCATGGATTATGCGCAGATCTGCGGCATCACAGAGCAGGACATGTGCTCTGTGTTTATGCCGGAAATCAAAGCTATGGCGGATGAACAGGGATTGACCGTAGAGGCATGCCTAAAGATGCTGAAGACGGCATACGATGGATATCACTTCCACCAGAAAGGAACGAGCGTATATAACCCTTACAGCCTGCTCAATGCCCTGTCAGATAGGGAATTCGAAGCATACTGGTTCGAAACCGGCACACCGTCATTTCTGGTCAAACAATTGAAGGCAATGAACTTTGATCCCAGAAAGTTCACCGATGGGACACTCTATGCAATCAAAAGCATGCTGAGGGATTTTCAAGATGATCAACCTGACCCTATCCCGCTTCTGTATCAAACAGGTTATCTGACATTGGTCAATTACGATTCCCATGGAAGCATCTATACATTGGGTTTTCCGAACGACGAGGTAAAGTACGGATTCCTGGATAGCCTTATGCCCATGTATACCGGAAGTACCGGTGCGGGCTCTGGAAAAGATATCTTGTCTCTGAGAAAGTATGTCCAAGCCGGTGATCTGGAAGGCATCCGTGGGGTTTTCAAGGCGTTATTTGCCGGCATTCCCTATCCTGCAAACGATGTCCCATTTGAGCATGACTTTCAATCGGTCATCTTTATCACGATGACCCTGCTTGGGCATTACATCCACTGCGAGCAGCATACAAGCATGGGACGAATCGACTGTGTGGTCGAGACAGAGAACTATGTCTACCTCTTTGCATTCAAACGAGACGGCGATGCGAAAGCAGCACTGCAACAGATCGAAGACATGCACTACGCTGATCCATATGCCGCAGATCCTCGAAAGCTCTTCAAGATTGGCGTGAATTTCCATTCTGAAACCCGTCAAATCGAAGGGTGGGAGGAAGGCTGAACCCATATGCGAATTTCTTCGTTGAGCAGCTCATCTGCTGCCGGATGCATCACGCTCTCATCTGTCTTGACGATTCGATATCCACATCAGTTTCCCCACAGACAATGGATCATTCATTGAAGCTGCAATCCACTGCACGCGGTTCCTTTCCGCCGTGAAATACCTGAAGCACTCGTCTGACGAAGAGGTTCTGTTTACTGCGAACCCGGAACCGACAACACCGTTCGTAGAATCACCCGAATGCAAGTTCGCAACTTGCATACATGTCTGCAGGGCCATAGACTGCTTACAACTGAAGCAGTCACATGGACCTGCTTCCTCTTTGTGCTTAAACGTTTAATTCGTTGTATAGCAACGCGCTTGCGTTGCTTTATATGCGTCTTACCGTATCGCGCTCCACAAGCCTCACGGGCAGTGTCTCGCTTTGTCTCTTTTCCGGTGTCACCATGGCGTCCAGCACCATATCGACTGCCTTCTCGCCTTTCGCCGCAATATCCTGGTGGATCGTGGTAAGTGCAGGGCTGACCATGCGACTCACCAGAAGATCATCAAACCCGATGATCGATATATCCTCGGGCACCCGGACACCACGAAGTGCAAATCCATGCATCAAACCGATAGCCAGGATATCTGATGCCGCGAACACAGCCGTCGTTCCGTCCGGATGGGCAAGCACAGTCTCAGCCACTTTCTCCCCATACGCAAAGGAATTCTTACCATGATACACGCGATCCCTTTCCAGGGAAAGACCGTGCTCTGCCAGAGCGTCTGCATAGCCTGCATACCGCTTATCCGCCGCGCTGCCTTTCTCAGATTTCTCGCCCACATAAGCAATTTTCGTATGTCCGTGCCCAATAAGGTACTCCGTTGCGAGCTTTCCGCCTGCGCGGTCATCCGCTGTCAGCTCATGAAAGCGTGCATCACTTATGCATGCATCTACCAGGACGACCGGTGCATGAAGCTCAGCAAGGTCACTTAGGTGTTCTGCCGGGTAAGAACCCACAATGATGACCCCGTCCAGAAGCCGATTGCGCACAACGCCACTATAGTCCTGGTCATCCCCCAGACCCGAAAGCAGCATATGATAACCCATCCGGCGTGCCTTGTACTCCATTTCAGAGAGCAGTTCTCCATACAAGGGATCTGAGAGCAGAATCTCCTTTCCGGGTTCGGCCTGAGGAATCACCACCCCGATGAGGTTGCTTCTTCCGTTCTTCAAGCTAGAGGCTGCCCGGTTGGACACATAGTGGAGTTCTCTTGCTACTTCCTCCACTTTTGCGCGGGTCTCCTCGGAGATCGTCTGATTTTCCACATGATTGAGCACATAGCTCACCGTCGCAACCGATACTCCTGCCTTTGCCGCTACATCCGTGATTTTCGTCCTTGCCATATTCCGCACCCCATCCGACTTAATCGTTTCAGTCATTATAGTATGCAAACTCTTCTGTACTGTCAAGGCACAGTTTCAGCTCTGACTATGAAATGAAGACACGGCGCATCGGTATATATTCATCCCGCCGATGCGCCGTGCCCTTTTACGCAGTCCTTTCAGATCTGTGTCACTACTTTTCCTTCGTTCACAGCCTGCATGTAGTATCGCTTTCCCAGCGCAATCTCCTCTTCGGAAGGAGCCTTTTCATCAAAGCAGATCACGTCAGCTACCAGAATCTTGTCCTCGAAGGGGAACAGACACACTGTCCCCATGCTCGGGCACGTTGCCGCAATCTCTTCCATGGATATTTCCGCTCCTTGGACCAGATAGACATTCTTGTTCTCCAGATTCACAAGAATGGCCCCCGCATCTGTCAACTCCAAGAAAAGGCAACGCTCATTGATATGCATGCGCTTCCAAGATTTAAAGATTCGTATGCCACGCACGCCCCCCGGCGTACGCCGTGTGCGCATACACTGATCGACTTTTGCAGGACTGAAATTGGAGCATATTGTTAACCAAGAGTTATTCATGGAATCTAACGTGAAATCGGCATTTTCCCTTTTTATGGCCTCCAATATACGACTATCGAAATGTCCATCCTGATCGATAGCGGTAAATTGCAGATAGTTATCAAGCAGATTCATATTCTGAATTTTGACAATTTTATAAGTGAAATAGGATTTCCGATCAGCTTTCTCCCGAAGAGGCATTATTAGGCCTACGCCCGCGTTTCTTTGGGTTTTCCTTCCTCTCCTTGGCCTTTCGGTATGTTGCAGGCATACATTCTTTTGGTACAGCCACTCCGCAGGCTTCACAGATATCAACCTGCTTGCCCGTAAAGGAAGACATATGGGTTGTACCATCCGTATACTCGCTGTATCGAATGGATTCCATTTCATCGAGCATATCAACGGATGATTCGTATTGATCCCGCATCTTCTCCTTCCATGCATGACGTAACGACGAAATTGCAATCAAGCCAACAAATGAGATGAACGACCTGCCATTCCTGCCTTCTTCCGAGGAGTTCCGCTGGTTATAGTAATTCATTTGATTCTTCAGCTGATCAAAGTTCTTTTCATGTTCGTCTCTGGATTTATAGACTTCTAATGCCTGCGATCCGTCTAGGTCCAGTTTGTACATTATTGATGAGAAAAACCCACATGCGGCACGTTCTTTCTTCACCTTCTTTTCACATGAGGTGAAAACAATGCCGACCGGTTTCTCCTTTTCGAACTTGTACTCAACTTTGAAATAATCAAACAATGCATTGTATCGCTTTATGTCGTCGGGTATAGCCGCTTCTTTTGCCGCTTTCTCCAAGATGTCCCTTTCCTCTTGAATCTTGCGTTTGAGAGTTCCAAGTTCATCTGTTCTGCGCCTTGGATTCAGGAATAGATTTGCCTTCAGCCCATCCATGTTGACTTCTGTCCCATCAGCCAATTCGCCTTTGTACGCCGGGATATCAACCTGAAAATAATACAGTTTCCGCTTTGAATCGAAGTCCATGTTACATGGGATGCCGTCTTCATCGAATTCTACATTCTCTAATAGCGGTGCAATCGGCTTGTTGCCGACTTTGGCGCACATGAGAAATGGTATTTTTGCTTCGACTAAGGCAGCAAGGTTATCTTCGGATGGATATCCCCTGTCAGCCATGAACACAACTTTTTCTATGCCAAGCTTCAGAAGATCTGAGAGAATTGTGCGAACAGTAGAGATATCAGCGGTGTTCCCTGGAAAACTTCTGTAATAAATCGGCTCGTGAGTCGTAAGTGAGTATACATAGGCCTCGACGGTATTCTGGAGTTTTGGATTATCCTTGTTGGTCCCCCAGCACAGATCCACGAGACAAGTACCCCATCCGGATCTGGTCGTGGAATCACAATCTAGAATAGCTCCTTCAGGCTGTCTTTTCAGTCTTAGTTGGATGAACGTCATCCTGTGATGATCCGTTATGCTCTGTGTGAGCCTTGTTATACTTGGCGATGTCAACGGGTAATCCAGCAATGTCTTATGGGCATTTTGCCATTTCGCAAATCTGTTGAAGCACTTCCCTGAAAGATACGGGAAAAACGCTAGTGACATCACTTCGTGCACCTGGCTAATGTTTCCTTGAAACACCTCCAATAAATCAGCATAGACACCTTTACTTCTGCTGATTTCCTCCAGAAGCCAAAACGATCCATAGAGCTTATTGTTATACTGGTCCAGAATATTCTCACAGGGTTTGGTATCTGGTACATTGGCACCTGTTTTTTCAGCATCAGTCTTTTTGCCGGATTGCTGGCTTGCTATATCCTCTTGATTTTCGCCACTTTTGTTCTGACGTTGGTCCTGTGAATAATCCGGGTGGTTTAATGCTGCTGCCTTTGATGTATTGATTTCTGGAGGGAAAATATACTTTTCCCTTTCGCTCACAGGCAAGAGCCGGAATTCTGAATTTGGAGTGAAAACCATATCAGCACTAACTGTGCCGAGGTGGAAGGGCTTGTATTTCAATCGGTTACTTCCTTCTGGCATATAAGGTTGCTGAACTGTAGCGTATACGTATTTATTCGCGACCTTATGAAGATATACTCTGTACTGCGTATTGGGATCAGCGACTCGACCGGCCATATGAAAGCCTCCTCTCTATAACGTATATTATACGCTACAAAGAGCAAATTGTCGAGATTAAAACATATATTTTACGTGCTATATTTTTGAAAACCCTGATTTTTTACCGCTTCTGTCTATATCACTTATAAAATTTGCAAAATTTAGATT
>JAFUZB010000458.1 GCA_017476845.1 Clostridia bacterium | reverse complement strand
TTTTGGAGACGTTGTATCAAACTCCTTGGCGCATGGTATTTTTGAATCAGGTCTGAACAATGTGTTCCTAGCGCAGCTGAGTGCTGACTTCATTGTGGACATTGCGGATAAAGCGATCTCAACCCTGATTGTTGTTTGTGTGGTGCGGATCTTGCCTGCACGATTTCGCGAGGCCTATAATTTCCAGAACTGGCACAAAACAAAAGCAGGCCAGGTGCGCGGTGTTTCTCTGCGAGTCAAGATCATGGCACTCATTGCCACCGTGGTTTTGTCCATCTCCGTAGCTGTCACCGTGATTACGGTCCATCAGTTTAATGAAGCGGCAATGGAAGAACAGTATCTGGTGGGCGAGAGCATTGATAAGGTGATTGCTTCCTTGGTGGACGGCAACCATGTGGAGGAATACATTACGCAGGGTGAACAGGCCGAAGGGTATGTTTCCACCAAAAGTGAACTGACCGCCATCATGAACAGTGAGCCGGACATTGCGTTTATCTATGTATATCGTATCCAGGAAGACGGATGTCATGTGGTCTTCGATCTGGACACGGAGGAAGTGCCGGGTGAGCCAGCGGGAACTATCATTGGTTTTGACGAAGCGTTCACATCGTATCTTCCCGACCTTCTGGCCGGGCGAGAGATTGAACCTGTCGTTTCGGATGAGACATATGGATGGTTACTGACTTTCTATTATCCGGTGTATGATGACGCAGGCATATGTCAGTGCTATGCTGCGGTCGATATTTCCATGCCCCAGCTGATGGTTAAGCAACAAATCTTTATGACGCGCACCATCTGCCTGTTCCTCAACTTCTTTGTGTTATTACTTTGCGTTGGGGTATATCTCGCGGAAATTCATATCGTTGATCCTGTCAATAGAATTGCAAACGCTATGCAGCACTTTGACTATGAAAGTGAGACCGACAGGGAAGAGAGCATGGTGCGCCTGCGGGATATGGACATTCATACTGGTGACGAGATTGAGAACCTATATAATGCTTTTGTTGCATCCTCAGAGGCGATATTGCGATTTATTGATCAAAACAATGAGAAGAGCGAAAAAATCAGCAAACTTCAGAACGGCCTGATTATGATATTGGCAGATGTTGTGGAGAGCAGAGACAAATGCACGGGTGATCATGTTCGCAAGACGGCGGCTTATGCTAGTATCATTATGGACCAGCTCCGTGCAGACGGTGTCTATGCGGACCAGCTGACAGACGAATTTGTCGCGGATGTGATCAATTCTGCACCACTTCATGACGTCGGGAAGATTCACATTTCTGACCTTGTGCTCAACAGCCCTGCGAGGCTGACGGATGATGAATATGCGATTATGAAACAGCACACTACCATCCGTGCTGCGATCATCCAAAATGCGATAGAGACATTGGCGGACAAGGACGATGTGGGTTATTTGAAAGAAGCACAGAACTTGGCCAAGGACCATCATGAGCGGTGGGATGGAAAAGGGTATCCCACGGGCATAAGCGGCGAGGATATTCCGCTGTCCGCAAGAATCATGGCGGTTGCGGATGTCTTTGATGCGCTATACTCCAAACGCAGCTATAAAGAAGGTTTCTCGTTTGAGAAATCCATGGGGATCATTCGGGAAGGTGCAGGCACACAGTTTGATCCGAGAATCGTGGAATCTTTTCTTCATGCTGAGGAGAAGGTGCATCAGGTGGCCGATGCACATCGTAATGCAGAGAATTTGAACAGTAGGCAGAAAGACTGAGTCACTGCGCTGCGTAGATTGAAGAAGGCGAAGGTTTTGCATAAGAGGAATCTTCAAGGGTGGTTTCAGCATTTTGATTTTATTGTCATAGATGAGTTGTGCCTCATCCTGTCTTTGTTGGCAGTGATGGTGAGCCCGGCGACGGTAAAAGAGCGTTATACGGAGCAGAACCCTTTAGGGCTTATGATGCTTATCGCAGAGATGAATTTCCTGTTGATCATTGTTTCCAATTTCCTGGACACGGTGCTTCAGAACAGCAATGGAGAAGAACTTGCGCTCACCGGAAAACATTGCTTTTATCTGCTCAGCTTGTCTGTGCTTGGCATGCTTATCCGTAACGGAGAAGTTTCCTACCCGCGGATTACGATATTTACGTGTACTATCGTGTATCTGCTCTTGTCGTATACCACTCGGATCAGCTGGAAGTCGATACTCATTCATCGCGCAAGAAACAGAGAATCGCAGCGTGCATTGTTGGTTGTTACGCATGAGAACCGAGCCAAAGAAATACTACACCGTCTGAAAAGCAGTTCGTTAGCTTCCTACTCTCCCAAAGGCGTTATTTTGATTGAACGTGATGCCCAGGGGGAAACCATAGAGGGTGTTCCCGTAGTTGCTAATATGTGCAATGCTGCAGACTATATCTGCAGGTCGTGGACGGCAGAAGTGTTGTTCTTCAATGCTTCACAGGACGAACGGGTGCAGCCCTTGATCGAATGCTGCAGAGATATGGCCCTGACGATGCATTTCTATATGCCTGTGCAGGGAATGAGTGAGCACAAGCAGGTGATTGAGCGGATCGCCGGATTTGAAGTGCTGACGGCGAATCTGAATTTCATGACACCGCATGATGCCTTTCTCAAACGTGTTTTTGATGTGCTAATGGGGCTTGTGGGAAGTATGGTAACCCTCCTTGCACTTGCTGTGATCGGGCCGATGATCAAAAAGGCGTCACCCGGACCGCTTATTTTCAAGCAGGAGCGGATCGGCGAGAATGGGAAGCGATTTACCATGTACAAGATTCGTTCGATGTACATGGATGCAGACAGACGAAAAGCTGAATTAGCAGAGCAGAATTCCCATTCCGATGGGATGCTGTTTAAGATGGATTTCGATCCACGGGTGATTGGCAATGTCCAGAACAAAGACGGCACCAGAAAAAGAGGAATTGGAGACCTGATTCGACGCACGAACCTGGATGAACTGCCACAGTTCTTTAATGTCCTTAAAGGGGATATGAGTGTCGTGGGAACGAGACCGCCCACGGTGGATGAATGGGAAAAGTACAAAGATCACCATCGGGCACGCATGTCTATCCGTCCGGGACTGACCGGTCTTTGGCAGATCAACAAACGAAAAGATACCATGCCGTTTGACGAAGTGGTTAAGCTGGACACGGATTACATTGCCAATTGGAGTCTTGGCGGCGATCTGCGGATCATCTTACAGACAGTTGGATCCATGCTCAGAAACATCAAAGGGCAAGGGACGATGCAAGTCAGCAATGCCTGAGGGCGCAGAACTGGGTAATGGGTTTTGTTTGACAAAGATCGAAGTAAAACTGATATATCTTTCCAGAGACAGTTTGTTGTTCGATTCGGTAACAATTTAAGATGAAAAAGGCCTCTGTGAGATGCGCTCATTTCGTTTATGTATAATAAGCAACGCATGGTTTTGGTTATGAAGCTATGTGTTTGAGAAAGGAGATGAGGATGTGCGCAGACTGATCTATTCTATGATTTTGTTTATTCTCATTGGCGGCATCATCCTCACTGCCTATGCTCCCGATGAGGTCTCTACAGTTTTCATTGTGCTGATGGAAGCGATTGTTTTTCTCGGTGTCATCTTTGGTCTG
>JAFUZB010000457.1 GCA_017476845.1 Clostridia bacterium | reverse complement strand
CGCAAGCGGACTGAGCGATCCGCTCTCCAGCGAAAGAAGGCGGGGCAGATCCTCATGCGGAGCAAAGCTCAGGCGGGAGACGCCGAGCTTCTTGCTGACATCGGCGGTGCGAAACGCCTTATCGGGAAGGGTCACATAGAAATAGTAGGCGGTCTTCTGACGGTTGCACAGGAGAATATTCTTGCAGAAGAGCAGATCATCTGTGACAAAAGGCAGGGACATGCAGTCCTCCATGCTGCTCACGGCCGCGTGGGCATACAGTTCAAAGGGAATACCGGCATCTTGCAGACGGGCAAGGGTAGCTTCTTTGATGGACATGTTTTCCTCCAATGGCAGAGCTTTCGGCATAGGAATTGGCGCAAGGGAAAGAGAATCCTGCAGACACTGCCTGTTCGTTTGTCCAAGGTTTTCTCAAGCTATATATTGCACGCCCCGAAACGGCGTGCTATACTGAACCAGGCAACAAAGGAATACATCATCTATCGTACGGAGGCAGTTTTATGAAAAGACGAATTGGAATTCTTACCAGCGGCGGCGATTGCCCCGGTTTGAACGCCGCTATCCGCGGTGTGGCCCGTGCATCCTATGAGATGTTCGACTGCGAGATTATCGGTATCCACGATGGTTATCGCGGCTTGATCGAAGGGGACTATCAGAAGATGGAGCGCTCGCAGTTCTCCGGTATTCTGACCCTCGGCGGCACCATTCTGGGTACGAGTCGTACGCCCTTCCGCAACATGCGTAAGATTGAGGACGACAAGGTGGACAAGGTAGCCGCCATGAAGAAGACCTACAAGGATCTGAAGCTGGACTGCTTGGTTACGCTTGGCGGCAACGGAACCCACAAGACGGCGAATCTTCTCTCCGAGGAAGGCCTGAATGTGATCGGTCTCCCCAAGACCATTGACAACGATCTGTTCGGCACCGATTTCACCTTCGGTTTCCATACTGCCATGGACATCGCTACCGATGTCATCGACAGGATTCACACTACGGCTGCTTCCCATGGCCGCGTCATGGTCATTGAGATCATGGGCAACAAGGCCGGTTGGTTGACCCTGTATTCGGGCGTTGCCGGCGGCGCCGACGTCATTCTGATCCCCGAGATCCCCTACAAGATTGAGGAGGTCGCCAAGGTCGTAGAAAAGCGCGCAAGCAACAACAAGGGTTTTACCATCATTGCGGTTGCCGAAGGCGCTATGAACAAGGAGGAGGCCAAGCTCAAGAAGAAGGAGCGCGAGGCCAACCGTGCGGCAACGCACTATTCCTCCAGCGCAGACGTGGCCCAGCAGCTGCGTGACTTGGTGGGTGTGGAAGCCCGTGCCGTCGTTCCCGGACATATTCAGCGCGGCGGATCTCCCTCTGCCTATGACCGCGTGCTCTCCACTCAGTTTGGTGTGCATGCAGCCGAGCTCATCCGCGACGAAGTGTACGGCGTGACCGTGGCGCTCAAGGGAAATCAGATCACCCACAACAAGCTCAAGGATATTGCCGGTGTGCCCAAGCTGGTTCCCCAGGACGATCAGATGGTGACCATCGCTAAGACCATGGGCATCTCCTTCGGCGAGAAGGATTAAGCGAGATGGAATACGGAGGGACGGATTAATCCGATCCCTCTGTTTTCGCGTGCGGAAGAGCGTGGCACAGATCGGGTGCGTGGTTGCCATGCCTGAAAAAAGGAATATAATGGGTGCAATTGCTGCCGCAGAAGGAGTGAAGAGAGCCTGTGTCGCTGCTGGGAGATATCGTATCTGTGACACTTGCCGGCATGATGCTGGTGAATCAGGGAATCATGACGATCACGCCGCAGCATAATGCGGACAGTCCACTCTTTCTGGTGAACCGCGAGTGGCGGATATCGGGTTATTACATCCCGGAACTTCGCCTGGCCAATGTCCCGGGGCAGGTCAAAAGACTTCGTCCTGAGGTTGCGGATGCCCTGGAGGCTATGTATGCCGCCTGCAAGGCCGAGACAAAGGTGACACTGGTGAGTGTGAGCGGATACCGCGAATATGACAAGCAGGAGCGGATCTATGCCGCCAAGCTCAAGCGTGTTAAGGGCGATGTGGAAGCAGCCAATGCCTATGTCGCCCTGCCCGGTGCAAGTGAGCACCAGACGGGACTGAGCATGGATGTCGGGCAAGCGAGTCTATCCAGCGATGAGAACCTGTCGGGAACCTTCGGCGGGAGCAAGGGCGGAAAATGGCTCAAGGAAAACTGCTGGCGCTTCGGGTTTATCATCCGTTACCAGGAGGGCTGGGAGGCAATTACGGGCTACAGCGCCGAGCCATGGCATGTCCGCTATGTCGGTGTGGAGAATGCGGCCAAGATACACGCTAATGAAATGCCGCTGGAAGAGTTCCTTGTCCTGGAGCGGAAGACAATCATGCTGGACCTCATGGAGAACAACGGAGACAGTTTTTGAAGGGAGATAGAGGCATGCGGAGAATCCTGATTTTGCTGCTTGCACTGGTCATGCTGGCATCCTTTGCCTTTGCCGAGGATGAGGAGGAAATCGAGTTTTCCCTGGAAGACTATGTGGAGCTTGAGGATGTGCCGATGTACGGTGATGTCGAATGGGATTTCGCCGTGGATTTGAAGGACATGGACCCGGACATGATCCGGCTGGCCAATAAGTATGTTCTCCTGGAGAAAACCTATAAGCCGGATCCGATCATGACCATGGTGGCTCGCAAGGCCAACAAGGACGGGAGCAATGCTAACGGCGGGGTTAACAAGGCATCCACCTCCAAGATGCAGCTGCAGGAAACCTGCGGAAAAGCCATGGTGGAGATGTTTGAGGCGGCACTGGATGACGGGATCCGGCTGTATCTCAAGAGTGCCTACCGTTCCTATCAGACGCAGAATACCATGTATTACAACCGCCTCAAGAAGAACAATGGCAAGGATGACGGTTGGGTCAGCAAACCCGGTGCGAGTGATCACCAGACCGGACTGGGTGCCGACATTGTCTCCAGGTCATGGCGGGACAAGGCTATGAACGCCAAGTTTGCGGACACGGATGAGGCGAAGTGGCTCTATGCAAATGCGAGCCGGTTCGGCTTTATCCTGCGCTACCCCAGCGACAAGGAAGCGATCACCGAGATCAATTTTGAGCCTTGGCAT
>JAFUZB010000456.1 GCA_017476845.1 Clostridia bacterium | reverse complement strand
GGTTGATATATGTGGCAATATGCTGTTAATAATACTATATCAATAGAAGTGCGTCATGCGCCTGCAACCAAGGCACATCTATATTATATCACATTTACCCAAGGTTAGCCACACTTTATTCTGCAAAATTTGACAAAAAAAACGAAGCCGCCAATGGCTTCTACCTGTTTTCGTATGTATGAAACTGTCGAACTCCCGCTCTGTTAACCCCTTCGTTTTGCATTTTCCCTTGCAGTCGCAGGCTACATCCGATATACTGCGTTCATAAAAGGCGGGGTGAAGCGATGAAGAAAACCATAGGTATTCTTGCACATGTCGATGCCGGAAAGACGACTTTTTCTGAATCTGTACTCTTCATGACAGGAGCTATCAAGAAGAAAGGAAGAGTAGACCACCAGGACACTCATCTTGACACCGATCCTATGGAGCAGCGCCGTGGCATCACCATCTTTTCAGGGCTGGCACATTTCACTTTCGGAGAAGACGAAATCTACTGGTTGGATACACCCGGGCATGCCGATTTTTCTCCCGAGATGGAACGCGCTATTCCCGTGATGGATGCCGCAATCCTTGTGCTCTCTGCAACAGATGGTGTACAGTCACACACAGAAACCGTATGGCAGCGTCTACAGGAAGCGCATGTGCCGGTATATCTCTTTTTGAATAAATGTGATCGCCCAGATGCGGATCCTGACCGTGTATTTCAGGATCTTAAGTTGCGACTTTCGCCAGACTGCATCGACCTTCGTTCCTGCACATCTCCCACCCTCACAGCTTCGGCAGATTTTACTGAAGTCCTCGCAGGATATGACGAAGAGCTTTTGGACCGCTTCCTTGCAGGGGATATACGTGAAGAGATATGGGTACGTACCCTCGGAAGACTTACCAATTCCCGCACAGTCTTTCCTGTAATGTCAGGTTCCGCACTTGCAGGAGATGGTGTAGCATCCTTTCTTTCACTTGTCTGTCGACTCACCCACCCGCAAAACGAGGAATGCGGATCATTGCAAGCTACATGTTTTCGCGTCCGTCACGATCCCGAGCGTCTTTGCTTCTTAAAGCTCCTCACAGGAACGATTTCCGTACGTGATACGCTTTCGTTTGGAGAAAACAACGAAAAGGTCAGTGAGATACGTATTTATCAGGGAGATAAGTTCACTCGTGTGACCCAGGCTGCTTCTGGTGATTTGATTGCTGTTCCTCTTCAGTCGATGCATGTCGGTGATTCCATCGGAATAGTCTCTCCTAAGCGTCAAACAATACGGGCCATGACCAGTGCTGAGCTTTTCTACGATTCCTCTATACCGGCTTTCCAGATGCTCCGTATCATGCAGACACTTGAAGATGAAGATCCTGCAATCGGTGTAGAGCATAATGAAGAACACATCACGGTTCACGTGACAGGTCCTTTGCAATTGGAAATTCTCTCCCAGCAACTGCTGGATCGTTTCGGACTCACAGTAACCTTCGGGCCACCACAGATCCTCTATCACGAGACCATCTTGAATACTGTAATCGGCGTAGGGCATTATGAACCTCTGCGCCATTATGCCGAAGTCCATCTTCGTCTATCCCCCGCACCTAGGGGGACCGGCATTGTCTTTCACTCTTTTGCCCACGTGGATGACTTGGCACTTAACTGGCAGCGTTTGATTCGTACCCATGTGTATGAACGAATACATAAGGGCGTGCTCACCGGAAGTCCTCTCACTGATGTTTACATTGATCTGATCTGTGGTAGAGCACACCTTAAGCATACCGAAGGTGGCGATTTCCGCCAGGCTGTATACCGAGCCATCCGTCAAGGCTTGATGCAGGCGCATTCCTGTCTTCTGGAGCCGGTCTGTCGTTTTTCCATTCGTGTCCCCTCTGACCAATATGGTAGCCTACTCGGAGAGCTAAGTCGCCTTCAGGCAGACACTGAGATTCCTGAAGCTTCAGGCGAGAGTGTTATTATCCGTGGCACCTGCATTTACAGTCGTTTTCTCAGTTTTCAGTCCGACTTTGCAATGCGCACCCATGGCCTTGGATCACTTCAGGTTTGGCCAGATCACGAGGAACCCTGTCATAATGAAATGGAAATCATAGCTTCCAAAGGTTATCTTCCTCTGGCAGATGACACTCCCGATTCCGTCTTCTGTTCTCATGGCGCCGGCTTCACTGTCGCGTGGGATCATGTGCGCGACTTTGCTCATCTTTCAGATCCTGTCCCCGAAGAACTGACGCGTGAAACCAATCTTGATTAGTTTATGCATCTGCGTGATTACATCTGTATTTTAAGCCAATCATCAGCTCCATTCGTATGGAAGTGCAACGTTTATACGAACAGTACCGCTTGCATATCGCGCATGCGCTTGTCTTCTATCCCCAGATCATGTGATCTTTCCCCGTTTCCGACTATATGGAGGTTTCCATGTCCAAAAAAACACGGCAGTTGCTCCTGTTAGTTCTTGCGATTCTATTGATGTATCTTTCCTCGACCGTACTCAGTGCAATTCCTGCTCTCATTTGCATGATTCTTGCTCTCGGCTTGACGTTTACCTGCCTGATCCAGATGATTCAGGAGGTCAGGAAATGAGAAAACTTCTGCCCTTTCTTATACTTGTGCTCTGCCTTACCGTAGTTTCCGCATGCGCCGACACCACACTCATGGTTGTTTCCGACACTCATTTTCTTGCGCCCGAGCTCTATGAAGGTAGTGATCTGTTCCTGCGTGCAATGGCACAGGGAGATGGTAAAGTTGTGCAGGAGTCGCCTGCACTACTGACAGCTCTTATCAATCAGACCCGAAGGCTCCATCCGGATGCACTCATCCTCACCGGTGATCTTGTCTTTAACGGTGAACTCAAGTCTCACGAATGGCTTGCAGAAGGGTTACAGCTACTGCTGGACGAGGGCATCCAAGTTTATGTCATCCCTGGGAATCACGATATCAACGTGCAGACTGCACGCATATTCATCGGCGACACCTGGACATATGCGGAGCAAACGCGTACCGCGGCCTTTGCCAGAATATACAAACCTTTCATGAAACCACTCGAACGTGCAGATGTCGGATTCAGTTACACCGTCGATATCGGGACTAATATACGTCTTTTCTTCCTGGACTGTGCAATCTATGAGCCCATGGCTTATACCAATGCGATCTTCGACGATGCCCTTCTTGAATACACACAAGACGTGCTTGCAAAGGCGCATAATGACGGAAAACAGCTGATTTCTTTTTCCCATCATAGTCTGATACCTCATTCGAGCTTATGGCAGGAAAGCTTTGTCATCCAGCCGAATCAACCATTGCGTGATCTGCTTGTCTCCGCTCAGGTTCCTGTCCACTTTTCAGGACATTTGCATATACAACATATCAGCCACGATGGAATATACGATATTGCATCTGGTGCCTACTCTGTATTCCCTCACCGCTATGGTCTTGTCACACTATCAGACGATGGAACTATTTCCTATTCAGCACAACCAGTTGATGAAGATCTTCTGCCCGACCAATTCATGTCCAAGAGTGAAGCCTTCTTTCGTGACCTAACACGCAGCAAATCCGAGACAAACCTTGCCCAACTGGATATTCCTGAAGCTGAGATGGAGAGCATGCTGGACTATGCAGCCAATCTCAATGTTGCCTATTTCTCTGGTGCCCTGCGTGCAGACGATGTCGATGTATGGAAGAGTGACGCGTCCTACCTCCTTTGGAAACGTTACAGCGACACCGTGTTCTTTTCTCAATATGTTGATTTGATCCTTTCTGAAGCAAGCGATGATGCTCTCTCCTTAACCCTCTTCACCAAAGCCCAATGAAAGTTTTGTATCGAAGTCGACCTGTAGATGATTTCACGTCACCGCTTAAGACACTCGCGCTTAATCCTTCGCTCCGAGCTCCGCAGTTCGGGTTCATTGCGCATGGCGCCAGTGCTGCTATGGGGATTGGCATAGTAAAACACATCCGGAAATATATACCGGATGTGTTTTGTTTTCATGGAGATGAGGGGAGTTGAACCCCTGTCCGAAAGCATGCCTGCAGGACTTTCTCCGAGCGCAGTCTGCGATTTGACATTCCCTCCGCTGCTCGCCCACAGACAGGCTGACAGCTTCAGTAGCTTCATGTTACGGACATGCCGCAAAGCTTAGGCATGCTCGTTCCCCACTCGAATGACGCCGGTATCCGGACGAGTGGGCAATCCGGTCCGACGCGCCGCCTAATTAGGCAGCGGCCAATTCGTAAGAATTGTCAATTAATTTTTATTTCCAAGTTTTATTGTGGTCCTGGTCCACAGCTCGCTTATCCTGCCTTCAAAACCCCCGTCGAAACCGTATCATCCCCATATTATTTTTGTCGATTTCGTAACGCTCGCTGAATCTCACGCTGCGCATCGCGTTTCGCTGTACTTTCGCGTTTATCATGCTCTTGCTTGCCTTTGCACAGTCCAAGTTGGAGTTTCATCCTCCCGTCTTTGAGATAAACCTCAAGCGGCACCAACGTGTAACCCTGCCTGGCAACCTGGCTGTCCAACTTTCTGATTTCAGCTTTATGCATAAGAAGACGCTTAGGTCTGAGAGGGTCACGATTAAACTGATTTCCCTGCTCATAAGGCGAAATGTGCATTCCTTCAACCCAAACTTCGCCGCGTCGAATAGCCGCCCAGCTTTCCTTCAGGCTTACCTTACCTGCACGCATGGACTTCACTTCGGTCCCGAACAGCTCCAGACCGCATTCATAGCGTTCTTCAACAAAATAGTCATGAAAGGCCTTACGGTTTTGTGCCACGGTCTTTGTTCCCTTTTGATGCGGCACATTTCCATCCCCTTTCACAACGACTTGCGCCGAAACAACGTTGCAATTATAACATGTAGACCGATTCGTTGCAATCCCTATGGTGGGATGGTATAATTTAAAGCCACATCCTGCGTGTTACGGGAGGTTTGTATGCTTAATCTTCATCAAATGGCCAATGCCGCAAGGCAGGCAGCACTGACGCTTGCCATTGCTGATGCCACCTGCAGAAATAAAACACTTCTGTATATGGCAGATACCCTGGCTTCAAGTAAAGAGACTATCTTCACCGCAAACCATACAGACCTTGCGCAAGCTGAAGAGGAAGGCTTGTCAGGACCTCTCCTTAAACGCCTCGTCTTCGGTGAAGAAAAACTGGGCGCAGTCATTCAAGGACTCAAAGACCTTGCCGCGTTACCTGATCCGCTTGGACATACCACACTTTCACGCGAGCTCATGCCTGATCTTCATCTTTACCGCATAACATGCCCCATCGGTGTCATTGGCGTGATCTTTGAAAGCCGTCCGGATGCACTCGTGCAGATTGCTTCCCTTGCCCTTAAATCCGGCAATGCCGTTTTGCTCAAAGGTGGCAGAGAAGCGCTTCATACAAACCAGGTTCTGTGTGATTGTCTGCGCAGAGCAGCATGTGCGCAAGGATTGCCTGCGGACTTTGCTCAATTGCTTCAAAGTCGCGAGGATGTCTCCGAAATGCTCAAAGAAGACGATCTGATTGATCTTATCATCCCACGTGGTTCCAAGTCCTTTGTCCGATTCATTATGGATAACAGCCGTATTCCTGTGCTCGGTCACGCTGACGGAATCTGCCATGTTTATCTGGACCGCGACGCCGATCTATCCACTGCGGTTTCTGTAGCCGTTGACAGTAAAGTGCAGAATGTGGCGGTTTGCAACGCCATGGAAACACTTCTCGTGCATCAGGATATTGCAAACCAGGTTTTGCCCATTCTCAGCAATGTTTTCACCGAAAAAGGTGTTACGCTCCTTGGCGATCCAGAAACCGTACGTATCATCAACTGCTTCCCCGCTAATGATAAAGACTGGGAAACGGAATATCTGGATTATACGCTTTCTGTGCGCATCGTGGAGTCGGTCGATCAGGCCATAGACCACATTAACCATTATGGCAGTCATCACACGGACTGTATC
>JAFUZB010000455.1 GCA_017476845.1 Clostridia bacterium | reverse complement strand
TAGCCAGCTGAAAACGAATGTCTTGAATATCAATCCCATCTTCACGGACACCCCAACAGAAGCTGACGATTATGCAGTGTATGGGTTGGTTAACGGAAAACGCGGAAAAAAGTATTGCCATCCCCGGTATATCAAATCCGAACACAAAAGCATCTACAAGTATAAAGTCTTAGTCCCCAAAGCGATCGGTTCTGGCAAGTTTGGAGACGCGCTCCCTGAGATGATCATCGTCGAACCCAGGGCAGCATTTACGCAGACGTACATTTCGATCGGAACATTCGATAGTGAGAGCGAAGCTGTTCATCTTCAAAAATACCTGAAAACCAAGTTCTGTCGAGCATTGCTGTATGTGCTAAAGGTAACACAAGACAATCTGCCTGCTGTATGGCGCTTTATTCCGAAGCAAGATTTCACAGACCTTTCCGATATCGACTGGTCCCAAACAGTCTCTGGCATCGACCATCAGCTGTATGCCAAGTACGGCCTCTCCGATGAGGAAATCGACTTTATTGAGACCCACGTAAAGGAGATGGAGTAAGATGGCAGCCTTTGCCGCACCGAAAATCCAGTCCTTTATCAAGGTCGAACCGATGATCTATGCCTACGATACACCCGGTGTCACATATCACGATGGCTGGATCAAGATCGGCTACACAGACAAGCAGACCCCGGAAGCCCGTATCAAACAGCAAAGCGGTACCATCGATGTCATGACCCGTCTGCTCTGGAAGGGCTTTGCACGTTACACCGATAATTCCGGTGACAGCTTCAAGGACACTGACTTCCACGCGTTTCTGGAGTTCAACAAAGGGGTAGAACGCAAGGATGGCGAGCAGAAGAAAAAAGAGTGGTTCCACATTGACAAGAACACGTCACGGGACTTCTTTGACGAATTCGCTGCCCGTGGCACCCTGGATCATCCCAACCAGAAGCTTTCCTATACCCTGCGCGAAGAGCAGGATCTGGCCGTAAGACAGACCCATGCTTATTTCGAGGGCGGCGGAACAGAGTTCCTATGGAACGCCAAGCCCCGCTTCGGAAAGACATTGACCGCATATGATCTGATACGCCGGATGGGGCTGACCAAGGTCCTGATCGTGACCAACCGTCCTTCTATCGCCAACGCGTGGGCTGAGGATTTTGCGAAGTTCATCGAATGGCACGGAGAACTGTCGTTTGTGTCAGACAACGAAGCACTGTCCGGAAAACCTGGCGTCCTTTCCCGCCAGGAGTTCATCTCCCGTATGATCCATGAGAGCAAGGGCATGGTTGCCTTTGAATCCCTGCAGAGTTTGAAGGGCTCCGTCTACTTTGGCGGCAAGTTTGACAAGCTGTCCTGGATGGCAAAGGAATACAAGGATAACCACGGCGAGAAGCATCACGGCATCGATTTCGACCTCCTCATCATTGATGAGGCGCAGGAAGGGATCGAAACCATGCGCACCGAGCGTGCGTTCAATAATATCTCCCGCAAGTACACCCTGTATCTGTCTGGCACGCCCTTCAAGCAGCTGGCCTCTGCCCGCTTCTCCTCCAGCCAAATCTACAACTGGTCCTATGCCGATGAGCAGGAACAGAAGGAAAGCTGGAACAGCGAAAGCTACAATCCCTATGAACCTCTGCCCCGGCTTGCGATGTACACCTATCAGCTCTCTGCCATGATCCGTGAACGGATCGGGCACGCAGATCTCGACTCCGAGGAATATTCCGACTTCGCTTTTGACCTCAATGAGTTCTTTGCCACAAACGAGGCTGGCAGGTTTATCCATGAGGACGATGTCAAAAGGTTTTTGCATGCACTGACAACCCAGGAGAAATATCCTTTCTCTACACCTGAATTGCGCAAAGAGCTCCCGCATACACTGTGGTATCTCAACCGTATCCAGAGTGTAGAGGCCCTGGAGAAGCTGTTAGCCCACGATCCCGTCTTCAGTGAGTATCATGTGGTGAAGGTTGTCGGTGACGGCAGTTCCAACGAGGATGAGGACGACACCGCCAGAAAGAACTTCGACCGTGTCAAGCAGGCCATTGCTGCCCATGACAAGACCATTACGCTGACCGTTGGCCAGCTGACGGTCGGGGTTACAGTTCCCGAGTGGTCGGGCGTGCTGATGCTCTGCAATCTGAAAAGTCCCTCGTCCTATATGCAGGCGGCCTTCCGGGCGCAGAACCCGTGCATGCTCACAGTGGGCGGCGAAACCTTTCAGAAGGAAACGGCCTACGTCTTCGACTTTGATCCGGCGCGAACCCTGATCATTTTCGACGAGTTTGCCAACAACCTGAATGCCGACACCGCAAACGGCAAAGGCACACCGGAGGAACACAAGGAGAATATCCGAAGGCTGCTCAACTTCTTTCCCGTACTTGGCGAAGACGATGAGGGGCGTATGGTCGAGCTGAATGCGGCCGCTGTGCTCTCCATCCCGCGCAAGCTGAAATGCCAGGAAGTGGTCCGCTCCGGCTTCATGTGCAACTACCTGTTCAACATTGGCAATATCTTCAGTGCTCCTGCCGCAATCCAAGAAATCGTGGAGAAGCTTCAGCCCGCACACGAGGAAAAACGCAGGGACAACAGGGAAGCACTGGAAAACATGGGCGATATCCATGTGGATGAAAACGGCGAAGTCGAGGTCCCCGAGGAAATCATCATCGGACAGGCACAGCACTACTTTGCTGACAAGCAGTACGAGGATGTGCCGGTCATCCAGGAGCAAGCCGAGAGCATGCTGCATCAGATGCCCTCCGAGGAAAACAGAACGACTGCGGTGGACGATCATCTCAAGCAGATCGCAGACAGTGTGAAGGAAGCCGTTAAGGAGCGTGTCGCACCGGTCATGGAGGACTATGCTCCGAAGAAGAACACCGTCAACCGCATTGAGACCCAGCTTGGGCGCGAGATCGATCACACCTTCCAACGCCTTGCCGATGATTACCGCCAGGAAGAGTCCATAGCGCATGCGGAACTTGAGAAAAAACGCCATGAGGCACAGACAGATACACAGCTCGCAGAGGCCGAGCAGGCATTCAATGACCGCATGCAGAGCTACCTGGAAATCACTCTGGAGGCTGCCAGGGAACAGATACAGCAAACCCTTGATGAGAAGCCGAAGGAAGTCATTGAGCATCTGGAGAAGAACAAGGCTGAGGCTGCCAGGCGCGATGTCGAGGAAGAAATCCGGTCTCACCTGCGCGGTTTCTCACGCACCATTCCCAGCTTCATCATGGCCTACGGCGATGATGGCCTGACGCTCGCCAACTTCGACGATTACACCGAAGACGATGTGTTCCTCGAAGTCACGGGCATCACCGAGGAGGATTTCCGTTTTCTCCGTGACGGCGGTGACCGCCTGAACCCGGAGACCGGAGAGATGGAGCATCATGAAGGGCATCTGTTCGATGAAACCGTCTTCAATGACTCAATCCGTGAGTTCCTTCGCAAGAAGCGCGAACTGGCCAACTACTTCGATGAGTCTCATACCGAGGATATCTTTGACTATATCCCGCCGCAGAAAACCAACCAGATCTTCACGCCGAAGCGGGTGGTGAAGATGATGGTCGACGAAATGGAAAAGCAGAACCCTGGCTGCTTCGATGATCCGACCAAGACCTTCGCCGACCTGTATATGAAATCCGGCCTGTTCATCACCGAGATCGTCAAGCGGCTGTACAACAGCGAGGCAATGAAGTCTGCGATCCCGGACGACGGGGAGCGCGTCAGACATATCCTTCGCAAGCAGGTATACGGCATGGCTCCCACGCGCATTATCTACCTCATTGCCACAAACTACATCCTTGGCTTTGACGAGACATTAAAACTTGAAAGCCACAACTTCGTGGAGGCCGATGCCGCTGAGGCTTCCAAGAACGGAACCCTGGCGGAGCTTGTGGACAAGAGCTTTGGCTGAGTTGACACAACGCGAGCATCGGCTTTGCCGATGCTCGCGTTGTGTTACTTGTTATCAGTGGTCTTCTTTCAGACAAGACGTAGGGAGGGCATAGCATTGAGCGTAAGCGCCGCCGTTTCTCCGCGAAGAAGCCGGTAGTAGGCCGCGGACCCGATCATGGCCCCGTTATCCGTGCACAGCTTGATCTCCGGCATATACAGCGGGATGCCCAGGCTGTCACATGCCGCTTGCATTTCACGGCGAAGCAGACGATTGGCACTCACGCCGCCCGCCATGGCCATTTTCTTGGCACCGGTATCCTTCGCGGCAAGCTTTGCCTTGCCCACCAGACTGTCCACAACCGCTTTGCGGAAGGAGGCCGCGAGGTCAGCCTTCGGCAGCTCCTCGCCCTTCATCTCCATGGTATGACAGCTGTTGAGAAACGCCGTCTTCATGCCGGAAAAGCTATAATCATACCCTTCCACATGCGGATGCGGAAGCTTCAGGTACTCCGGATTTCCCTCCTCGGCCAGCTGGTCCAGCTTCGGTCCGCCCGGATAGGGCAGAGACAATACTCGCGCCGCCTTGTCAAAGGCTTCGCCCGCCGCATCATCCATCGTCTGGCCGATCAGCTCATACACACCGTAATCCGGCACATTCACCAGATGGCTGTGCCCGCCCGAAACGACCAGGCACAGGAAGGGCGGCTCCAGCTCGGGATGCGTGAGGAAGTTTGCGGAGATATGGCCCTCTATATGGTTCACAGGAATGAGCGGCTTATCCAGCGCATAGCTCAGACCCTTCATGCAGCTCACACCGGTGAGCAGTGCACCCACCAGTCCCGGGCCGCAGGTAACCGCCAGCGCGTCGATATTGTCAAAGGACATATCCGCTTCCCGGAGCGCCTCATCAATCACGCGGTCGCACGCCTCCACATGGGCACGGCTCGCGATCTCCGGCACGACACCGCCGTAGAGCGCATGCAGATCGATCTGGCTGAACACGATGTTCGCCCGGATGATCCTGCCGTTCTCAATGATGGCCGCCGCCGTCTCGTCACAGGAGGTCTCCAGCGAGAGAATACGCACTTTCTCCTGGCTCCTAAGTGCCTCCGTCTTTTCGCGCATTCTCTCGTCAAAGGGAGGCTGTATTCGCGCCCTGCCGGAACGCAGGGCGCTTTTGCTGTTTTGCATATCAGGCTAATCTCCTATCAGTTGTGTCTTTTTCCCTGCCTGAGCCGGCACAGTGTCAGCAGCAGTACGGCCAGGGGCTCCAGCAGGAAAATGCCAAGCCAGAGGGCCGCATAGGTCACAAAGAAGTCGGTGGGCATCAGGCGGATGAGCAGGTCCGTTCTGGGGTTGAGCAGCCACAGATTGTTGGTAAACATCACCTGGTGAAAGCCCGTAAAGAAGCGGTCAAAATCTACCGCGCCCAGAATCCCCAGAAGCGCAACGAGTGCCAGCACACCGATCGCACTGTCGCGGAAGCCGCGCAGCACCTGCGTGCTCTTCCTTTGCGTCTTCATCCCAAAGAGGATGGGAATCAGAATGGCTGCGAGCAGAACGGATGCAAGCAGTACTGTACGCGCGAGCACAAAGAGGGCATACACATCTGCCATATGCGCCTGCTCATGCGTCTGGAAGCACAGATACTCCCCGCCTTCACCCACAAAGGTGTACTGAAAGACGTCCGCGCTCCCTGCAAGGTAGCCCGTGATCATCTGGCACATGCCTTCATATTCCGCCTCGGGAAGACCGGTATAGGACGGGGGTGCGGTGCGCTCCATCAGCTTCTGCATGAGGGAGGGGGTTGTCCCGAGCGTATCCACGCTCAGGCACAGCCATGCGAGGGAAAGACAGATTCCCAGCACAAAGGCCAGTACCCGCACAAGGCGTGTGCGCATTCCCATTCCTCCCATAACCGCGACGCTGCCTGCCACAGGGCAGGCAGCGCGCTTATTACTGCATCTTCAGGTAGGAGGTCACAAAGCCCTCGAGATTGCCGTTCATGACATCGTCGATGTTGCCGACCTCAAAGTTGGTCCTATGGTCCTTGACCATGGTATAGGGCTGGAAGACATAGGAGCGGATCTGGCTGCCCCATTCGATCTTCTTCATTTCGCCCTTGATGTCCGCCATCTGCTGTTCCTTCTCACGCTCGCGAAGCTCCAGCAGGCGTGCCTTGAGCATCTTAATACAGGTAGCGCGGTTCTGCACCTGGTCGCGCTCGGTCTGACAGGAGACCACAATGCCGGTGGGATAGTGCGTCATACGCACGGCAGAGGAGGTCTTGTTGACGTTCTGTCCGCCCGCACCGGAGGAGTGGTAGGTGTCCACACGCACATCCTTCATGTTGATCTCAATATCGTTGTCCTCATCCTCAAGCATAGGCGCCACGTCCAGGGAGGAGAAGGAGGTGTGCCTGCGCGCATTGGAGTCAAAGGGCGAAATGCGCACCAGACGGTGCACGCCCTTCTCGCCGCGCAGATAGCCGTAGACATGGTCGCCGTCGACCTCAAAGGTCACCGACTTGATGCCCGCTTCATCGCCCTCCAGAAGGTCCAGGAGCTTCACGGTAAAGCCCATGCGCTCACAGTATCTGGTGTACATGCGATAGAGCATCTGCGTCCAGTCCTGCGCCTCGGTGCCGCCGGCACCGGCATGCAGGGAGAGCACGGCATTGGAGTCATCGTACTGTCCGCGCATGAGCGTTTCCAGTTCCAATGCGTCCGCCTGCTCCTTAAGCTGCGCGATCGAGTCTCCGGCCTCCTTGACCATATCCTCGTCGTCCTCCTCGCGGGCGAGCTCCATCATGGTCTCGATGTCATCCG
>JAFUZB010000454.1 GCA_017476845.1 Clostridia bacterium | reverse complement strand
TTTATCAAAGTATAATGATCAAGGATATAGTGAGGGCTCCGGTTACTATGAAAGTCCGTTTATTGGAACGGGAATAGCGAGCATCACGGTGCCAGAGGGAGTCACAGCGATTCCTGCATACGCATTCAGGAATATGACATCCCTGCAGGAGATCGATCTTCCAACATCGTTGAGCACTGTGCGTAATTATGCGTTTCAGGGCACCACGAAACTGATAGCTGTAGATTTCCCGGCGTCGCTGGTTTCCATTGGCAATTATTCGTTTGCTTCTTCCGGGCTTTCCATGCTTAACCTCCCAGGATTAATGACGAGCATTGGGAACTATGCATTCCAGAATTGCATTGGACTTCGAAACATCTATCTAAATGGGCTAAGCAGTGTTCCACAGAGCGCGTTTGATGGATGCTCCGGTCTTGTGAGTGTGGTTCTCAACGATGAACTTACAAGCATAGGCAGCGCATCATTTGCAAACTGTATCAATCTGACTTCGCTCTATGTGCCGCTTGGCGTAGAAACATTCCAGACGAATTCTTTCAGTAACTGCCCAAAGCTGACATTGTACTGCTATTCCGGCAGCAAAGCCCATCTGTTTGCTGAAGCGAACAAGATTCCGTTTAAGCTTCTGGACGAACACGAACATATCTATGAATCTACGATTGAGACCGAAGCGAATTGCACACGCGAAGGTTCTCAGGTGCTGACCTGCTCTATCTGCGGTTACAGCTATATTGAGCTGACAGAACCCCTTGGACATATTGTTCCGGAAGAATTTACTGTTGTGAAGGAACCTACCTGTACCGAGGAAGGTCATCTGCAGAAAATCTGTGAGAGATGCGGAGAAATACTTGAAGAAGAGCATCCTGCTGCGCTTGGTCATGATTTCGGTGAGTGGATCATCGTGAAGGAAGCAAGTATCTATAATGATGGTCTGAGATATCGAATCTGCAACAGAGATGGCACACGGGAAGAAGAGATTCTTCCGCAGACAGAGCTTTCAGAGAGTATGAAGGATGCCTATGGTATGGCTTCTCTTCGTGTTGTGGATGCAACAACCAAAGCGCCTTTGGTAGGGGCACAGCTTACTGTTAAGCTGAATGAAGAAGATACACTGGTCTTGACGACCGATGAAAATGGTCAGGTGGAACAGCTTCTTCCTGTCGGTGCGTTGCGCATGACCGTGTATGTGCCGGGCAAGATTGCAAGAAGCGTAACGATTCATGTAACGAAAGGATCGTGTGTGATTCCGGATATCGGTTTAAGTGACGCAGAAACGGTTGACGCAAAGCTTACTGTGACCGAAATGACGTACGATGAGATCATCGCTGCAGGGATTGACGTTAATGCTGAAGATAACCAGCATGTATACAAGTATGCAATCAAGCTGGAGTTTGCACCGCATATAGATGTTCTTAACATGTTCTATTACATGAATATGGGAGGATTCTATTTCCCGGGCGGATTTTTCACGACCGGTCCAGGGTCTATAGGTCCTGGAGAAGGCGGAGGTGGAGGTGGAAACGGCGGCGGGGGTGGAACCTCGGAATACTGGACGTTTGTTGAGCCCAGTAGCACTTCTTCACACCTTCCTGTTATGCGCTACGACAATCCAGAGACAGAGGAAGTAGTCACTGTATACCCGGTATCCGAACAGTTCTTCCTCATCATCTATGGTGAGGTGCGCTGGCTGAAGGAAATGTTCGATGTTGAAATGTTGGTTATCAACAATTCCCTTACGGATACACTTGAAGATTGCGTAGCCACACTTTCACTGCCGCAGGGTGTGTCCCTTGCGACTATGGTTGGTGAGCAGCAGACTTTCTCGAAGGCTCTGGGAACGATTGAGAGCGGGGAACAGAAGTCGGCACACTGGTATATTCGTGGCGATGAGGAAGGCGATTATCATGTCACGGCCAGACTGACAGGTGTCATGCAGCCTTTCGGCGAAGAGATCGATAGGGTTTATACTACTGAAAACAGTTTCCATGTCTACGCAGGCAGTGCCATGCATTTGACCTACTATGTGCCGGATGCTGCGTATTACGGGCAGGATTACATTGTTCGTGCAGAACTTGAAAACGTTTCCCCGAAAACCCTTTACAATGTCGGTCACCTGATTACCGGCATACATGAATATAAGCTTACCCATTATTCGGATGGTTTGGTCAAGCAGACGGATTATCTGAAGACAGGACAGGTGGCTAGCAATTTTGCTCACGAATTCCGTCCTGGCGATAAGCTTGTCATTGAGATGCACATTCCTATTTTCTTCCAGTCTGAAATCATTCAGCAGCAGCTGGACGATATCAAGACCGGTGTGCGACAGATTGAAAAACTCAGCAATGCGCTGCACATGTTCGATGTGGCATCTGATGCGATCACGGGCTTTGGGAGCTTCTTTGACAGCCTGTGGAGCATGAATGGCATCGGCAAGATTGAGGACATTGGGTCAAATCTCAAGGCGATAAACGATGGCCTTGCTTTTACGCAGACGATTCTGGACCATCCGGATGAGAAAGAAGCCATCTTCAATGCCTATGACGCTCTTTGCAATGTGATTGACACCATCCCGATCCGTTTTGATCTGATTCGGTCATCTGTGGAAGTATTGGAAGGGTCGACAACAGAGATTCCCACCACCATTGTGACAGTGCACGAGAGTGGGGAACCATGGGCAATCAACTTTGGACAGTACATGACGAACTTTGTCATTGCAGCCTTAGATGATTTTGTGGATGCTCCGGAAACGGGTATTTGGCCCATTGATTTTACGATGGATAAGATGCTTGACGCGAAAAAGGCACTTACCTTCGATAAAGCAAAAGAATATCTGAAATCGGTAGATGGCGAAGTACAGACCATGCTGACGCATGCAGCCAATGCGCAAGTCAAGGTACGTGTCTGGTCCGAACATGGGTCTCTGGATATTGAACCTGTAAACGCAGACTACCAGATGGTGGGCGGCGTCGCAGAGATTGACGGAGGAAGCTATCTCCATGTTACATCCAACGGCAGAAATGATACCTTGTTCATAGATGCCGGTGGAAATGTCCAGTCCTTCCAGTTTGAAAGCTATCCACCGCATACACACGCGGGAAGCTGGAAAACTGTGTGGTATGCAACGGAATACACGGAAGGCCTCGAGGTTGAGCGTTGCGATATCTGCGGAAGCGTGCTGGACGTGCGGAAGACGCATTCCTGCGGAGATCATCACTTCTCCGCATATGTAACCGATGTGGAGCCGAAAGACGGAAATCTTGGTATACAGACGCGCGTATGTGAAGTCTGCCATGTGCTGGAATATCGGTTTATCAATGAAGACGGTGCGATTGAGAGCAATATCACATTTGATGCCAATGGCGGCGAAGGAACCATGAGTGCCGAAGTGGCTACAGCCGGTGTGCCGATGCTTCTTCCGGAAAATGGATTCGCCCATGAAAAGCTCCAGTTTGTCTGCTGGAACACGCGTGCCGATGGCACAGGGGAAAACCACGCTCCCGGCGAAAGCATGATCTTTGACGATGATACTGTGCTCTATGCCATCTGGTCTGAGACGGGTCTCCTCACCTATGATTTCTCCGGAGTACATCTGAGTGAGATTCTGATTCCCTATGATACACAGATACATGAAGTGACCCTGGAAGGTCTGCCTGAAGGAGTCCAGATTGGAGAAATCCACGGCCATCAGGCAAGCGAACCTGGCATATACACTGTCAGTGCGACGCTGCTGGCCGGAGATGTATTCCATGCGCCTGAACATGAACTGACTGATCTTACCTGGGAAATTCGCAGAGCGCTGAAATATGTGGGTGAAGACGAGCGCGAATACAATGGCAGCGGGAGTCTGCCCGGCGGGCTCGAATGGCTTGTGCAGTCTCCCATTTCGCTGAGCTATGTTCAGATTGCTGAGGATGGCGCGGAAGTGGCCCTGGATGAAGCCCCTGTGAATGCTGGCAGTTATCGCTTTATTGCGACTATGCCGGTAGGAGATGCGGGCTATGAGGAAGAGGTTACGGGCGAATACCGTATTGTTCCGCGCAAGCTGACCATCACGCCCAGACAGGTTCGGTATGAGTATGATGGCGAAGTGGTGCAGGGCACAGAGGTGATTGCCGACCGTCTGATTTCCGGAGACAGTCTGTCCGAATTTGCCATTGATGGCGATGCAGTACTGCCGGGATTGTACGAGAAGCTGCTTATTGCACGGGATGCCAAGATACTCAATCGTCTCGGCGAGGATATTACTGACAACTACGAAATCACGTACGGAAGTGCCAACCTGGAAATCCTCAAGCGCACGGTTACGGTGCAGGCGGGGGATGTGGAAGTCGTGTACGACGGACACAGCCATACTACTGACGAATGGACGGCCGAGCATCTGTTGGACGGACATGAGGTCAGAGATATCGTTATCACAGGTGAAGGCACCAATGCCGGACGCTACAGCAACTGGCTGAAACCGACCGAGGGCATCGTTGTGGATGCGGACGGAAACGATCTGATGGATCTCTACCAGTTCCGTTATCTTTCGGGCAGCATGACCATTAATCTCCGGCCCCTGATCATTGTTCCGGATGAAGTGGTGCATGAATACGATGCCACACTTGTGGAGAACCCGGACTACACGGTAGATAACCTGGCCCCGGACCAGGAGATGTACAGTCTTGAAATCCTGGGCGGAAAAACAAAGCCCGGAAAATATCCCGGCGAGTTTATCCCTAGAAAAGCGGTGATTGTGGATGCGGAGGAAAACGAAACCACAAGCAACTACAAGATCACCTATCTTGCCTCGGATCTGACCATTGAAAAGCGCAGAGTACGTGTCACCGCCTACGACTTGACTGTGACCTACGATGACGAACTGCATCAGGGAACGGAAGTATGGGCAGACCGTCTGCTGGATGGGCATGAACTGAGCGATGTTGTATTTGCGGATGCCTATCTGCGGGATGCGGGAATCTATCCTGAAGCCATTGAAGTGGTGGATGCTGTCGTGGTGGACGAGGACGGTACCGAGCTTATGGACCTGTACCAGCTGAGCTATCAGGCAGGCAAACTGACCATCAACAGGCGGCCTACAGTGATCGCGGCCGGTGACAGGACCTGGGAGTATGACGACACAACAGTACACGGCGAAGAGTACACCGCAGAGAATCTGGTGGAAGGCCACAGCGTATCTTCACTGGATATCCAGGGCGAGGGTGTTGTGCCCGGAACGTATGTGCTCACGCCCGAATCGGCAGAGATCATGCGCGATGGGGAAGAGGTGACAGGCAACTACGACATCACCTATATACCCGGAAAGCTTTCGATCACCCGGCGCGAACTTGTGCTTACAGCGGATGATGTCACGGTTGTCTATGACGGTCTTTCGCATGCGGGCGACGGGAATACTACAGACAGACTTCTCACGGGACATGTGGCTACGGTACTTGAATGGACCGATGCCAAGGTAGATGCGGGAACCTATGCGGACCTGCTCATGCCAAAGACCGTAGAAATCCGGGATGCCAAGGGAGAAGCGATAACCGATCGCTACGAGATCACGTTTGTACCTTCTGCCCTGACTATTGAAAAGCGCCCCGCAACCATTACGGCCAAGGCGCTGACACATGAGTATGATGATCAGGCAGTGACGAGTGAACAGTACACTGCGAGCAATCTGGCGGGTGGCGAAAGCGTGGGCTCAGTGACCATTGATGGTACGGCTACGCTGCCGGGAACCTATGACGGGCTCTTCGTTCCGAAGAATGCAAAGATTCTCAATGAGGACAAAAAAGACACCACGGACAACTATACGTTGACCTATGTGGCCGGCAAGCTGACAATATCCAAGCGCAAGCTGACGGTCACGGCGAAGCCTGTGAAGCTCACCTACGATGGCATGCCGCATGGTGGGAGTGGCGTTACAGCCGACAGGCTCCTCACTGGGCACACCATCACGGATGCTGTGATCGAGAACGAGCAGACTCGTGTGGGAACCTATGAGAATGAACTGCAGCCTGTCGCAGTTACCATCACCGATGCCAAGGGCAATGAGGTCACTTCTCGCTATGAAATCGCGTATGCGGATGCAGAATTGGCGATTCTTGCAAGGCCGATGACTGTCACTGCGAAGAGCGTGAAGCAGGAGTACAACGGAAGTGCGGTCACCTCTTCTGACTTTAGTGTGCAAGGCGCGGTGGAAGGGCATACCGTGACAAGCGTGATCACCGGAAGCAAGACCGTGGCAGGCACGTATAAGAATGCTTTTGCGCCTACGCAGATTACTGTCAAGGATGCCAGTGGCGCAGATGTCACGAACCAGTACAAGATTACGGCTCAGAAGGGTGATCTGACGATCACCGCAAAACTGCTCACGCTGACCGTGGACAAGAGCACCGTTGTCTATGACGGACTGACCCATGATGAGAGCACTTTCACCCTGAAGGGGATGGTCAGCGGACAGGAGTTCACCGTAAGTGCGTGGATGGCAACGGAAGCAGTGCTCGCAGGAGAGTACAAGAGCGTCCTGCAGCCTGCAAGCTACGCCATCACCACCAAGGCAGGGGAGAATGTTACCTCCTCCTACGCTATCGCGTTTGTGCCCGGAGACCTTGTCATCACAAGAAGACCGGTTACTGTAACGGCTACAGCGACATCTGCCGAATACACAGGAAAGGCAAGGACGGGTTCCAAGTACACATCGACCGGACTTGCAGAGGGAGATGAGCTGACAGCCACTATCACAGGATCGGCAACGGTCCCAGGAACCTATGCTGACAAACTCGTACCCTCCTCTGTCAGCGTCACTGACAGTCAGGGTGAAGATGTGACAGACAGCTATGAGATCACTACGGTCAAAGGACAGCTTACAGTGACCAAGAGAAAGCTGACCATTACCGCAAACCCGGTGACCGTACTCTACGATGGTAAGGAACACGGTGCAGAGGATGTCACCGCCGACCGCCTGATCAGTGGAGATACGATCTACTCCTTCAAGAAGGATGGCAAGGCTTCCGATCCAGGAACTCATACCGGTCTTCTGAAGATCAGCGATGCTGTGATCCATAATGCCAAGGGCGAGGATGTTAGCAGCTATTACAACATCACCTATATCAATGGAACACTGACCATCGACATCATCCCTGTCGAGAAGATTGAGCTTAGCAGCACGGCACTCTACCTGAAGACCGGAGAGAAGGTGCAGGTCATGGCGAAGGTTGCGCCTGACGATGCTTCCCTGCCGGAGATTGTCTGGAAGAGTAGCAATGCGAAGATCGCAACTGTCGAAAACGGCATCATCACGAAGCTGGCCAAAGGAGAGGCGACCATTCAGGCAACGGTCTCCGACGGCAGTGGGGTGGTGGCCAGCATACTGGTCAGGGATGATGATCTGAAGTGCCTCCAGCTGCCCGCGGCACTCTCCACTGTGGAGGATGAAGCGTGGTATGGAAACGTTGCACTTCAGTCTGTAAGCGCAGCGAAGGCTGTGACGATTGGGCATGATGCCTTCAAAGACTGCAGCGGTCTTTTGAAGATGGATCTGCCTGCAGGATCAACCTTCCAGAGCGATGCCTTTGACGGATGCAGCAACGTAGTGCTGTATGTACATGATGCCTCTGCTGCCGAACAGGCGAGGAGCGCAGGCGTGGCATACGTCATTGTTTCAGACTGAGTTTCTCAGCTTCCTTTCCGGTTCGGAATTTCGGCCGGAGGACGCGAAAACACAAGCGCAAATAAAGGGCACATCCTGCAAGGATGTGCCCTTTTCAATGGCTTGGTGCCGTATTGATCATTACTTTTTCGCCTTCAGTTCAATGCCCAATTCATCCAGGAGAGATGTGTCGGGAATCGAACGGAAACGTGAAAGGAAGCAGTCGCCCACTGCCATTAGAGCATGCGAAAAAACCAAGTGAAAGGCCCACCGACCTGATTCTATGAGATCAGGCCGGTGGGTATGTTTTGCTCAGGCTATACACACAATGACATTTCCCGGAAGCAACCATGAATAGTCATTATCAGTTGGGTTCCAGGTAATTGTTAGTATCCATTTCCTCAAGGGATGGAACCTCTTCAAAGGATTCGGTTTCCAAGGCACCGACGGTGCCCGCTTTGGCATCGCCATACTGGTATTCCTGATCCAGATATTCCAGAACGGAACGCAGGCGTGTGCGAAGCACATTGCCAGCAGCATCTGCCACGCGCTGAAGCTGCTCATCAGTGGATGCGGGTGTCCAGTTATAGGCTTTGCTGTGATAATCCCGGATCAGAGAGACGACATGGAGGATTTCCTCCTGATTGAGACTGGCCAATCCCAGGGAAGCAAGGATATCGTTGATGACGGTCCGAATCGGTTCGGGCTTGTCGGGGAAGAGCTCACCTAGATTCTTCAGATCATGCTTTCCATCAATCACCTCATCCAGGTAGGAGTTGGTGAAGGTAAACAAGGTGAAGGTGTTGATGAGGTTCGGCTGGGGATGCAGGAAGTAGTTCATGTTCTTGTAGAAGTTGAGCCTGGCCTTCTTGCCCAGACGGCCCATGAGCTCGGCTTCATCAAAGAGAATGACCCAGCCATTGTATCCCTTGACCTCAAAGAGCTTGCTAAGGAAGGCAATGTAGTCATAGGTGTGCAGTGTCTTGCCAAAGGGTGTATTGAATTTGGCGACCTGCTTGAACTCGGCGCGGTACATCTTCTTGAGTGCGGGATTGGCGATAAAGTCGCCCTCCAGATCCGCACGCAGGGGGAACTGGACATCGTCCTTGCCGCTGGCACTCAAATAGGTGCGCAGCACATAATAGAGCTTGTCACACTCCAGCTCCTTGAGGGCAAAGAGCTGAAGAACGTTGGAAGGATCAGAGTTCAGCGACAGATCATTGAGCAGATCCAGGAAGCCCGGCTGTTCGCGCCCGGGAAGATAGGTGTGGTTGACGAGCGCCGGATACATGGTATGCATCTTGTCCATGGGGTTTTCCAGCGTAAGCGGAAGGAGAGAGACCACCATGTTGTTCTCAAATGCCATGGAGAACACGGTGTTGAGCAGGTGGGTCTTTCCTTCGCCGTAGCGCCCGCGGATGATCATTCCCGAAGACTTTCCGTTGTCGCGCACGTCGTCAAGACGTGCTTGCACGGTGGAGAGCAGGGGAGCGCGCGCCTCGGAGAAGCAGCGTCCGACGGTACGGGAGGGCACACCGGAGCGAAGTGCCTCAATGATGTGGCGGGATTCAAAATCAAACATTCGGCGCTTCCTCCTCTCCGTCAGCTTCACTTGCGGTCTTGCTTTCAGGAGAACGCAGACCGAGGGCAAGCTGAAGTGCGCGTCGCACCAGACCGATGCCGCCAAAGCTCTCATTGGAGATGAGTGCCTCGGCTTCCTCCAGGGAGATGGGATGCGGCCATTCGGCCGGGAGCGTCTCCGGAATCATGGTGGACAGTCCATTGCGGCGCCATACCGCTTCAGGGGAAACCTCGGGACAGTCGCTGAGAAGCTCGGGGAGGACATCGCACATGCGCTTGGTCATCTCTACCAGCTTTTCCGCGGTGTATTCCTGCTGGGCGAGCTTGTCCAGATTGGCGATATCGGTGAAGCGATTGAACCTGTCCGATTGAATCTCGTTCTGGATGCGCATCATCAGGGCACTGTAGGACGGAATGCCGATCTTGCCGTTGTCCATGAGCTCACGGTCAAAGGCGTAGACGAACATGATGTTGTGCAGGCTGTCGATATCATCAATGAGCTGACGGATGCTCTCATAGGTGTCCATGCGCCGCTTGGGCGTGTACTTCATTTCATCGAGCCCCGAGAGATTGAGGATGGTATCGAGATGATCCACCGTGACCAGAATGCCGGGATAGCCTGCCAGATGCACAAGCACAGCCAGGGAGCGCAAAAGATGACGGGCGTTAAAGCGGGTGATCTTGTATGGCGCAAGACCGACTGCCTTGATAGTGGCCAGCTTCTGCGTCTTGTCGCCGTGCAGCCAGCCCATGACGATGTCCTTGGTCACATCATCACTGCTCGGATGCCCGAGCCGGTCGCCGACCATGATGGAGCAGCACAGGCCGAAATTGTTGTCCATGAGCGGATGGTGCAGGAAGTTGGTGCGCAGAAAATCGCGGATCTGCATGCGGATAATGGCATCCATCTCTCCGCGGTTGACAAGGTAGTCGGTGAAGGAGATGTTTTCGGGCTTGCCGGAGACATCCACGCCGAGCTCCTCAATGCAGCGCTTGGCCAGGGCATCAAAAACAGCCTGAAGATCCACATGATTGAGGATTTCCAGATAGACCTCACGGAAATCGTGAAGCATGAAATTGCGGGCGGAGAGATTGACGGTCACATAGCCCAGCTCGCGCGCTTTGAGGGTCAGCAGATCCAGAAGCAGGGTCTTTCCGGTGCCGGTGCGTCCGGTGACGAACTTGATCTTGCTTCCACCGGAGGGAATATACTCCGACAGATAGTGCTCACACCAGAAATCCGCGAGAAAATCGATACCCACGGACAGATCGCGTGCGAGTGGATTAGGACCTGCGGACTCTGACAGCAGGATGTGCTTGAGCGCGGCCTGGCGCTCGGCAGGGCCGAGCGCAGACCAGGTAGGATTCGGCATGAATGTACCTCCTGTAGGTGGGTTTCTCAGGCGGTGGCTTCAATGGAAATCGTGGTCAGGGTGACCTCTTTTCCGGTGACGTCCAGCGCGTTGATACCGCCCTTGGCCTCATGGCTTTCGGTGATGTGGAGAGAACGATTGTCGGCGAGGGTGGTGAAATGGGAGTTATACAGCCTGGCCACATCAAAGGAGAAGGCCATCTTGTCGTATTCCTTCTTGGCGCGGGAGGTGGGGGCAAGATACTTGTAGACCGTCATGAGGTTGAGCGGGGTGCCGGGGCGCTTGCCGGTGACGGCAATGGCGATGTCATAGGCCATGGCAAACTCCTTGGCGACGGCTTCCGCATTGAACTTTTCCTTGTTCATGGCGTCCTGGCGGGCCTTCACGGTCTTGGCGAGGAAGGCAGGGCGCGCGGTGGCCAGCTTCTTGCGGTTGAGCGTCACCTCTGCGCGTGCGGCATTCACCTTCACCGAGCAGGGGAACATCTCATAGGAGCCGGCATCCTGGGGATGCACGGTGACACCGGTGCTCTCGCATGCGGCGAGCATGTCCTTCTCAAAGTCGCCGGAATTGAAATAAGCCGCCGTGTCAAAGCTTTCAGAGACGGACTGGAGCTGCGTGAGGAGGTCCTTCTGGGCAGCGATGCTGTCTTCCAGTGCCTTGATAGTCTTGCTCAGGTCGTTGAGGTTGCCCTCCTCGAAATCCTTGACAATGGTCTTGCTCTGCTTGGCAGCCTTTGTGCCGAAATCCTTGACAGGCTTGATAAATGGCGTGAGCTGTGCATAGAACTCTTCGTAAGTCATCTGTGTCATATCCTTTCCATTTCACGAGTATCCATCAGTCGCTGCAGCGACATGGCCGAGCGCGGAAAACAGTATAACGCACAGACTGTGAGAACACAAGCACATGTGCTACAATGAGGCGGGGAAATCGACATGTATACCCCCTATCTGCGGGAAAGGAGATGACGGGCTTGGAGCTGTACCGCTGGCAGAAGGAGTGCCTTGAGGCATGGGAGAAAAATGCATGGCGGGGCATCGTGCACGTCATCACCGGCGCGGGCAAAACGATGTGTGCCATGACGGGGATACGTGTGTTGGAGGAACGCCTCCGGGCGGATAACCCGTCCTCTCAGCTTCGCGTGCGCGTCGTTGCACCGACCATTGCGATCGCGCGGCAATGGGTACAGGGACTCCGGAGATTTTTCCAGGGGGAGAAGGACCGGGAGATCGGCGTATGGTACGGGGGCCAGAAGGATTCTCCGGACTGCTTCTGCATGGTCTATGTGGTGAATTCTGCGCGCCATTCGCTGCCCAACCATGTCAGCCGTGACATGGAGAAGGGTATCCATGTCTACCTGATCTGCGACGAATGCCATCACTACACCGGAGATGAGAACCGGAAGATCTTTGACTTTCGGCAGAGCCGGCATTATGCGGACGGCCTCTATCACGCGATGGGACTTTCTGCGACCCCGCAGTGCGCGCGCTATGATGCGGTGCTGGTGCCTGCCCTGGGCCATGAGATCTACTGGTATGGACTGCGCGAGGCCGTCTACGAGGGGCAGGTCAGTCCGTTTCTTATCTATCAGATCTCGGTTGCCTTTACCGGGGACGAAGCACAGCGGTATGCCCAGGTCGATGAACAGATCAGCCTCCTGCAGTGGAAGCTGCTCAGTGCCTATCCTCTGCTCAAGGGACAAAGCGGAATGGCCTTCTTTATGAAGGTGATTCAGCTGGCCAAGGAGCTGGACGATCCCGACTCCCTTCCCCAGCAGTACTTAAATCAGGTGTACCTCAGGCGCCATATCTGCATCAGCGCGAATAACCGCCTGCGCTGTGCCGCCTCCCTCATCCGCCGTCTTCCAAAGAAGGAGCGAATCATTCTCTTCTGCGAAAAGATTGAGCAGACGGAGCGCATTGTGGCGTATATGCGCAAGCTCTTTCCCAATCAAGTGGGCGTGTACCATTCCAAGATGCCGGGGGATCAGCGCAGACAGGCGCTGCGGGACTTCAGCGATGGAATGGTCCGTATCCTGGCGACCTGCAAGGCATTGGACGAGGGCGTGGATGTGCCGGATGCCAGCATCGGGATTGTCATCTCCTCGACCATGACGAATAGGCAACGCATCCAGCGGCTGGGTCGCGTGCTTCGCCGTGCCGAGGGCAAGATGTACGCTACCCTCTATTACCTCTACATCAATGATGATGTCGATGAGAGCCGTTACCTGCCCGATGAGGAGGATCCCTACAGCATGGTGGACCTCAATTATCTGGCCAACGAGGATGCCTTTGACTGCGATTTCTACACCTACCTGGCAGCCCGTGTGGTGAAGCGGGCACGAAAGCAGGGCATCCGGGAAGAGGTGATCTGGGAGTTCCGGCGGTGCATGGAGCAGGGGGTCGTGCTGCCCGACTGGATGAATAAGCCCGAGGTGCTTGCCCTGTCCCAATCTTTGATTGCGCCTGAGGATATCCGGGGGCGCAACATGCTCATTGCGATGAAACGGATTGCGCAGGAGCGCATTCTCTATGATATCGAGTCCCATACCGCAGCTCCGGAGATGATGCTGGAGGATCTGGACGCGCAGGAAGATGCGGAAAGCGTATGGCTGACGGCTGAAGAAAAGGAAGAAGCGGGGGACTTCGAAGTGCAGGAGGCGCTTCCCGAACCGGAGGCGGAGCGCGAAAGCCAGGCTCCGCTGGATGTTGTCGGCTGGCTGAATGAAAGCGGACTGGCTCCCTGGCTCCAGGAGGAGACCTGAAGCGCGTTTATCTGGCCCTCATCTGGCCCTTTTCGGGCTTTCTGGCCCATACACTTCATGAGGTTGAGTTCAAACGGCCCGTTTTCTGTGATCGGGGAGGGAGCACCTTCCCTTTTTTTCGTGCATTAGGCGCAAAAACTGCCTTCCCGGAGGAAGGCAGTGGGTATCAATGGTATCAGGAAACGGCGAATTCGACAAACTCGCTGAAGAGGGAGTTGGCCCAGGCGAACCATGCGCGGGTATACTGGGACGGATCATCCTTGTGGACCCCTTCATGCATGAGAAGCGTGCCTGCATCGAGGTTTTCCAGGGTGGAGAGGAGAGAGCGGATTTCTTCAGGATCGGTGGAGGTCAGGCCCTGCATGCACAGGGAGATCGGCCAGATGTAGTCCTCGGGCGTATGCGGACTCCCTATACCACGTGCGCTCTTGCCCTCATAGTAGTAGGGATTGGCGCGGGAGAGAATCATGCGACGCGTGCGCAGATATGTCTCGTCATTGGCCTTCACGCAGCCGAGATACGGAAGGCTCAGGAGGCTTGGGACATTGGCATCGTCCATGAGATGGGCATGTCCCAGTCCGTCCACCTCGTAGGCATAGACCCGGCCATACTCCGGATGCTCCACGGTGCCATAGGCTGCCAGCCCTTCCAGAATCTGGCCGCGCAGGAGCGCGGCGGACTTGGCAAGTCCGTCCTCACCCAGGGTATCTGCCATCTCCCGGATCTGCGCTAAGGCGACGGTAGCAAAGAAGTTGGACGGGATCAGGTAGCCGTAGCGGCAGGCATCGTCGCTTGGACGGAAGCCGCTCCAGGTCATGCCGGTATAGGCCACGGGCGTACCCTTGCCTCCGCTTGGCAGGGTGTCCGAGGGCGGACAATCGCTTCTTTCAAAGAAGTAGGGGGATTGCTGCATGTGGTGTTGCTCGCAGCGGAAGGTGGAGAGGATCACCCGGAAGGTGTCAAGCAGGGTATCCCCGGGGAAGGGCCAGGTGCCCGTCGTTTTCCAGAAGGCGTGCACAAGCCTTACCGGATAGCAGAGACTGTCGATCTCGTATTTCCGCTCCCAGATCCAGGGCTCCTGTGCATCAGACCAGCTCGTGTGGTCCGCATAGCCGTGCCTTCCGCTGTTCTCACGGTTGAAAGCATTGGTGTAGGGATCCAGACGGATGTACTGCAGCTGCCTCGCGATCAGGCCGGAGATGGCCTCTTTGACCTCGGGAAAGCGGGTAGCATGGGGAAGATAGTGGTAGACCTGCGCGGAGGAGTCGCGCAGCCACATGGCCGGGATATCCCCGGTGATGAGAAAGACGGTGCCGTCTGCGCGCTGCAGCGTCGTGTCCCAGGTGCTGCGGAAACACTTGCGGTACATCTGCGCCAGCTTTTCGCGCCCCTGGGTGAGAAGAAGATCATATACGGGTTGTGTTGCTGTATCCAGCCAATCCAAGAGAAACCCTCCTTGTCGTATCAGGTGCCGGGAAGATCGGTCACGCCGTCTTCGAGCCAGGGATATTCATAGGTGTCATATTCCTGCGTGTATTTTTCAGGCATGGTGTTCTCCATCCAGTCCATAGGAGTAAGAGGCGGCTGTGTGCGGGAGGCACGCGTATAGGCTGCGCGCAGATCCGCCTTGACAGGTTCAGTTGCCTGATCGGGCTTGAGGGAGACAAACAGCGGCGTTCCGGAGGCAGCGAGAAGGTCCAGCCACAGGCGGTTCTTCTCCCAGGGGATCTCTCCCGTGATGCCCACACAGTCGGCATCGGCACCGAAGAAGGTCCCTTGCTGATAGAGCCGGAAGGCGAGGGTGTTGACGCCCATCCGCCGCGTTTTGTCAAAGCTGTGGCCGCTGGTGTCATCTCCGGTGCGGCTCAGGTGCACAAGGCCCGCGGAGAGGTGCCCTATGGTATTGCAGCCAAGGATCAATGTGCCCGGCGCCGCACTCTCCAAAATGGTGCGGTAGAACGCCTGGATGATCTCCGCGCTGGTGCGCGACCTGTCATGGAAGGTCCAGCCGCCCTCTGCGGGGAAGGCCTTCATCTGGTTTCCCCACTTGCCGAAGATGTCAAAGGTTGAGAAGTCGTGCTTGATGAGCCGGAAGCCCCATTCCTTCGTCAGGCGCTCTGTGTCCCGGCGGACCTTCTCCAGGACCGCGGAATGGGAGGGATCGAGGCTGTCCTTGCAGCGCATGAGGCGCCAGTCCGCCTGCACCTCGGGCATCTGCCGGTTCAGGTCCGAGAGGTACCGGATCCAGATGCCGGGAAGGACGTCCTGCGCTTTCATCTTCTGGGCAAGGCCTGCCATGTCGGGGAAATGTGCGTTTCCCCGGTCCCACGGACCGTCGGTCGCATTGATCTGCCAGCCGTCGTCAATGACCATGTACGGCCGATTGGAAAGGCCCTGCGTGAGCTCTGCGAGCAGGGCGGTATCCTGAAGGATCTCCGTCTCGCTGCTCTTCCCGTAGGCGTAGTACCAGTTGTTGGAACCGTAGACGGGCTCGGGCGGGGTGAGCGGATCCGGGCAGAGGAGAGAGGCGAAACGGCGAAGCGCGAGGTAGGCGGAGGTGTCGCTATACTCCTCAAAGCGAACATGGCATACGGTGAGCTTCCGCCCGCTTAGCACCACGCCTTCTCCGCCGCATCTTACGTCCGCCCAGAGCGTCACGCCGTGCGTATCGGTCTGGAACATGCACATCGCGTTGGGACGGGTTTCCACCCCGAAGCAGCAGATCAAGTGGCCCGCATGGAAGCTCTCCCTGTCCGAGCCGGAGGCTGCCGCAAACAGCCAGGGCAAGGGACGGTCCGGGTCTATTCCCTTCCAGGCGAAGTCACCGTAGCCGCGCTCCCAGGCATCGCCAAGGACGAGCGTGTCGGGGCTGAAGGCCTCGTGCTCGGCGAAGTTCCATCGCATGCGAATAAAGGAGACAGGGGTCGTATCGGCAAGGAGGGAGAGGGTGAGCCGGCCGTTTTCACAGACCTGGGTCACCTGGACGTCTCCCTGCGAAATGGCATGGCCGTCTTCCGTCAGGACCTCAAGTGTATCCGAGGGGCGAATCTGCATCTTGTGTTACCTCCGGTATAGGAGTGGTTGGTCTCTGTGCGAGGAAACGAGAGCACAGGGGGAAAGAATCAATGGCAGGGCAAGTGTAGCAGGCGGATTAGAGGCGGTCAAGACAGGGATGGGGAGCCTCTTCACGGGAGGGAAAGATACTGGTAACATAGCCGGGACACAGACCCTTTGGGGAGGAAAAAAGGATGCGCACACTGCCCATTACACTGGAGAAGACGGACATTCCGGTCAGTCCCCTGATCTTCGGCCACTTTATCGAGTTTATCGACCGCTGCATAGGTGGCGGTATCTATGATCCTGAAAGCCCGTCCGCAGACAGGGAGGGGATCCGGCAGGATGTGCTGGAGAAGGTCCAAGGACTGCGGCCTACCATCCTGCGCTGGCCGGGCGGGACCTACGCCAATATCTACCACTGGAAGGATGGTATAGGTCCGGTAGAAAAGCGCAGAAAACGGAAGAACCTCATCTGGGGCGGGGTGGAGGACCATCGCTTCGGTACGGCGGAGTTTATCCGGTATTGCCGCAGCGTCGGGGCCGAGCCCATGCTCTGCGTGAACATGGCCAGCGGCACAGCCGAGGAAGCGGCAGAGTGGGTCGAATACTGCAACGGGGAAAGCGGAACCTACTATGCGGACCTTCGGGTGCGCGACGGTTTTCCCGAGCCCTTTGGCGTCAAATACTGGTGCATCGGCAATGAGTCCTATGCCGAGCCGGACCTGGGCGCGCAGCATCTGCCCGGAAGGTATGTTGAGGACGGCTGGGAATTCGTCAAGCACATGAAGCTCATGGATCCCACGATCCGTCTGGTCTTCGTCGGGGCGCTGGAGGACGAGGGGTGGACGCGCGAGGCGCTGGAAGCCTTCGGTCCGGTCTGCGACTATCTCTCGCTCCATCACTATTCCGCAGAAGGGGACAAAGGCCCCTACGGAAGCTTTGCCTCCCTTCTGACCTTCCGCAAGGCGCTTGAGGACTTTCTGCCGCTTCTGCATGAGATGAGCGGGAGCGCCAAACCGCTGAATCCATGGTACCGCTTCCCGGGGCGGGAGGCGCCGATCCGACTGGCCGTGGACGAATGGAACATCTGGAACAGCGCGAAAAAGGGGCCGGACGACCCCTACGGTCTTCGCATGAAGTACACCTGGCGGGATGCACTGTGGACGGGCATGGCGATGAACACGTTTATCGCGCATGCCGAGGATATCGGGATCACGAACCTGGCCCAGCTGGTGAATGTGCTCGCCCCGATCATGACAAGCGGGGACAAAAGCTATGTGCAGACGACCTACCATGTGCTGAAGCTCTACCGGGATTGGGCGGGAGAGAAACTGATGCGCTGCTCCTTCACCTCTCCTTCCTTCGATGCGGGGAAGGCGGGCATGCTTCCTGAGGCGGATGTGTGCGCAACCCTTCAAAGAGATGGGACAGCGGTCCTCTTTGTCACCTGCCTTGGGCGGGAGGAAGTGACCCTCTCCCTTCCCGCGGGGTATACGGGGGAGGAGAGCGTGGTGCTCACGGCCCTTTCCCTGGATGCAGTGAATACGCCCGGACAGGAGAGCGTCAGGTGCACGCGTATCCCGCTTTCCGGGGCTTCTGTGCGCTTGCCGCCTGAGAGCGTATGTGCCATCCGCATCAAGCCAACGGAGGAGGCGTGAAGGTCTTACTTCCTGCATGGACGTGGCGTGAAAGCGGAAAGACTGTACAGCGCCTGGGAAAGTGTGAACATAGGAGGCAGATTCCGAAACAGGAATTGTCCATTCCCCGGACATAAGAGAAAGGGCAATATGTGCAGTGCTACCGGGATTTTTCCTTCTTGACAAACGAGGCCACTTTGAGTATCTGTAAAAGCACTTCAAGAGACGAGGTACAGGGTATTGGCCACGATTAAGGAAATTGCTGCGGAGGCCGGCGTCAGCCGAATGACGGTATCGAACGTGATCAACCATGTGAAGGGCAAGGTATCCCCGGAGACGGAGAAGCGGATCCTGGAGATCATGGAGAAGCATCACTATGTGCCCAGCATGGCTGCGAGGAGTCTCACCTCCAAATCATCACACATCATCGGCATTCTGCTGCCGCTGTATCATCACTCGCCCTCGGGACTGCTGCTGAGTCCCTATGCAGCTTATCTGACGGGGTATTTCGAGGAGCTTCTTCGCGCAAAGGATTACTATGTCATGTTCTGCTCCTTCTCGGGGGTGGAGGAGGTGTTGCGCTTCCAGCGCCTGTGGCATCCCGACGGGATGATCCAGATGTTCCCGCACGATGACGCGATCACCTACGATTTGGTTACCCGTACGGAATCCCCGCTTGTGGTGCTCGACCGCTATTTCGATGACCTGAACATGCTTTCGGTGTGCATTGAGGACAGAAAGGGCGGCTATCTCGCGACACGCCATTGTCTGGAGGCAGGGCACCGGGAGATCGGCTTTGCAGGTTCCAATATTCACAGCTCTTACGTTGTGGGCCAGCGCTACCAGGGGTATCTGGATGCCCTTTCGGAATTTGGGATCACCCCCAGGCCGGAGTGGGTCTTTGACCATGTGTACCGCGTGGAGGGCGGGATCGCGACGGCGGAAAAGCTGCTTCAGATGGACCATCATCCAAGCGCCGTCATCACAAGCGAGGACCTCATCGCGTGTGGCATCATGCAGGGGATCCAGGAGCATGGATATGCTGTGCCCGAGGAGATTTCCCTCGTTGGGTTTGACAACTCTGTGCCCGCATCGGTCGTGACCCCGAAACTTACGAGCGTCAACCAGTTCATCCGCAAAAAGGCAGAGTGCGCCACCGGCATGCTCCTTCGGGCAATCGAGGAGCCGACGTACCGGAAGGAAAAGCAGATCATTGATGTGGACCTGGTGTGCCGTGATTCGGTGCGCAGACTCAACTGACAAAGCAGAAATAGCATGCCACGCACAAGAGGGAAAAACAGCTGTGGGGCATGTTTTTTTGTTGCACAGCAAGCATATGCGAGATGACAAAATGCCATATTGAAAACCTGAAAAAAGACTATTGACAAAATCAGGCGTTGCGCACATACTTTAATCAGCTGATCGGTTTACCGGTATACCTGTAAAGTGCAACCTGCGGAAAAAGCAGGGACGCATCGTATTTTTGCCGGTAGGTTTACCGATAAACCTAGGAAAAAGCGAAGGGAAGAAACCTATGGAGTACAGGCGTACCGTGGGCGGCAAATCGACATGGGAGCATATCAGACGCAACTGGGGTCTGTATCTGCTGATGCTGCCGGCCATCGTCATCTTTATCTGCTTCACGTACCTACCGATGTACGGTGTCATCATCGCCTTCAAGGACTTCCGCCCGGCGCAGGGCATCTGGGGAAGTCAGTGGGCGGGACTGAAGTACTTTGAGCGCTACTTCAACTCCTACATGTTCACCAACACCATCGTGAACACCCTGGTGATCTCCCTCTACACCCTGCTTGTCACCTTCCCGCTGCCGATTCTGCTTGCGCTGATGTGCAACCAGATGTACGCCAGGCGCTTTAAGAAGGTCTTCCAGGTATCGACCTATCTCCCGCACTTCATCTCCACCGTGGTCATGTGTGGCATGATCATCATGTTCCTCTCGCCCTCCTCGGGCGTGATCCCCAAGATCATGGGGCTTATCGGGGTGCAGACGGGCGACCTGATGGGCAACGCCAACGCGTTCTCCAGCATCTATGTGTGGACCGAGGTCTGGCAGCATGTGGGCTGGGACTCCATCATGTACATTGCGGCCCTCTCCTCCATCGACCTGCAACTCTACGAGGCGGCGGAGATGGACGGCGCCAACAAGTGGCAGAAGATCTTCGCCATCGACATTCCGATGCTGGTGCCGACCATGGTGACGCTCTTTATCCTGCGCTGCGGCTCGCTCCTGGGCGTGGGCTTTGAGAAGGTTTATCTTCTCCAGAATGACCTGAATATCGCAAGGAGCGAAATCATTTCGACCTACCTGTACAAGATGGGCCTTAAGTCCAACCAGTACAGCTATTCCGCGGCGATCGGTCTATTCAACAACGTGGTCAACTTCATCATCCTGATCCTGGTCAACGGCATCTCCCGGAAGATCAGCGACACGTCACTGTTCTGAGAAGGAGGGGAAAAGCATGAGTCAGGCTGCACTGAAGCACCCCAAGGTCAACAACCACATCCGCAAGACGCAGGCGGACCGGGTGTTCGACATTGTCATCTACACCATCGCCACCATCATGACCCTTCTGGCCCTCTATCCCATGTACTTTATCGTGATCGCCTCCATCAGCGATCCCAACCAGGTAGCCCAGGGCAATGTGCTGCTCTGGCCCAGGGGTTTCAGCCTGGACGGCTACCGCCACCTGTTCTCCATGAGCAATCTTTGGCAGGGATATCTGAACACGATCCTCTACACCCTGGTTGGCACAATCATCATGCTTGTGGTCAACATCCCGGTCGCCTATGCCTTGAGCCGGCGAGACCTTGTGGGACGGGGACTGTTCACCTTCTTCTTTATCTTTCCCATGTTCTTTGGCGGCGGTCTCATTCCGACCTTCATCATCCTCAACAACACCTTCAACATGATCGACACCTTCACGGTGATGGTCTTGCCCTTCTCGGTCATCTCCTACTACATCGTGGTGGCGCGCACATTCTTCCAGACAAGCCTTCCGGGTGAGCTCTGGGACGCGGCACAGATCGACGGGTGCGGGAACCTCCGCTACTTCTTCACCGTTGTCCTCCCGCTTTCCAAGGCCATCCTCGCCGTCATCGCCCTGTGGGCGGCCGTCGGCCACTGGAACAGCTACTTCAACGCCATGATCTACCTGCGCTCCCCGGACAAGTATCCCCTGCAGCTGGTCATGTGCAACATTCTCATCAACAACGAGATGGCGGCAACGGCCATGACGGGCTCGGCGGCGGCGGATATCAACCGCAAGGCCAACCTCATCAAGTACGGCGCCATCGTCGTCTCCTCCCTTCCCATCATGACGATGTACCCCTTCGTACAGAAGTACTTCAACCAGGGCGTCATGATCGGCGCACTCAAGGGCTAAGGCCCAGTGATCCCGGTTCCAAGGCGGGTATCGCCTGAACATATCAAAATGGTTTGGAGGTATAAACCATGAAAAAGTTCCTGTCTCTTATCCTCGCTCTGTGCCTGATCATGAGCATCAGCGCAGTGGCCCTGGCGGAAGAGAACCCCACCTTCACGGTGGCCATCGTCCGCTGGACCGAAGTTTGGGGCACCGATTTCACCGAGACCGCTCTCCTCAAGGAGATCGGCGAAGCGACCGGTGTCAACATTGAATGGCAGCCCTACTGGAACGGCTCTTGGGGCGATCAGAAGGCCCTCATGCTGGCCAGCGGCCTGAGCGCGCTGCCGGATGCCTTCTTCGGCTCCATCTCCCTGACCGATGCCGACATCATCCCCAACCTGGACTACTTCGTGGATCTGACCGACCTGATCCCCGAGTACATGCCCAACCTCACCGCGATCTTCGAGAAGGATCCAGACCTGAAGGCCCTGTGCACCGATGCCGACGGCAGAATCTACACCCTGCCCAAGAAGCTGCCCATGCGCCCTGTGACCGCCAACGAGCTGTACATCAACAAGGTATGGCTGGACGAGCTGGGATTGGACCTGCCCACCACCTACACCGAGCTGGCTGACACCCTCGTGGCGTTCTCCAACTCCGGCGAAGGCCGCTATGGCTACATCGCCGCTTCCACCCTACAGAACGACCTGAACAACCTGCTCCTGCCCTTTGGCGTGCAGGCCAGCCGTGCCGGCAACTTCATGGGCATCAATGCCGACGGACAGCCCTACTTCGTACCCGCTGCCGAGAACTACAAGGAAGCCGTCAAGTGGGCACATGACCTCTACGCTGCCGGCGCTCTGGATCCCGAGTACTTCACCCAGACTTCCGATATGGTCCGCGCCAAGGTGCAGGACACCGAAGCCGGCTCCCGTACCGGTATCGTCTTCGCATGGACCGCTGACTCTGAGCTCCTGGGCAATGCCAAGGACTATGTGGTGCTCGAAGCTGTGGCCGGCCCCGACGGCAACCGCTATGTCGAATCCGACCCCACCTTCCTCAACTATGGCAAGAACGAGTTCGTGATCACCAAGAACTGCTCTGACCCCGGAAAGCTCCTGACCTGGGCTGACCAGTTCTACACCGACGAAGCCTCCCTGCAGACCTACTACGGCTCCATCGGCGACGGCAAGATCGCCAAGAACGACGACGGCACCTATGAAGTGCTGCTGCCCGCCGAGGATTCCGGCATCAACCTGGATACCTCCTGCTGGACCTTCTCCTTCCGCGATCATGGCCCCAAGTACATGAACGAAGAATTCGAGAGCAAGGTCATCCTGCCCACCACCGAGGGTGACGGCATCAAGCTGGCTGACGACGCCGTGAACGCTGCCTATGTGCGCGATACTTTCCCGGTCGTGGCCTACACCGCTGAAGAGCTCGACGAACTGGCCTTCCTCAGCCCCGACATCACCAGCTACGCCAACCAGCAGTATGCCCACTGGGTCACCGAGGGCGGCGTGGACGAGGAATGGGACGCCTACATTGCTCAGCTCAATCAGATGGGTCTGGAAGACCTGGTCAACATTCATCTGGGTGCCTATGCCCGCTATATCGGCGAGTAATCCCAAGACGATGTACTGATTGCATTCAGGGCTGCTGCATCGTGCAGCAGCCCTGTTTCCATAAAAAGAGGTGCGAAAGTGAAAGCGCAGGATGTCTGGGAGATCCGTCCCGAGGCGAATGACGCGTCCGTCATTCGGGGAGACAACTACCGTATCACCGTGCTGACAAGCCGCCTTGTGCGTCTGGAGTATGAGGAGTGCGGACAATTTCAGGAGACGGCCACGCAGCTTGTGCTGTGCAGGGCCTTTCCCGCAGCGGAATTCAGGTTATCTAGGGAAAACGGGGTGCTTACGGTGGAAACCGAAGCGCTCACCCTTCGCTATGACGAAAAGCCCTTCTCCGCAAACGGTCTGAGCATTTCCCTTCGGGGCGGTCTCAGCATGTACCGCAGTCAGTGGCACTACGGGGAGAAGGGGAGAAACCTGGGCGGCACGGTGCGGACGCTGGACGGGGTGGACGGCGAGACACATCTGGAGGACGGGCTCAATGCCTTTGAGGGCTATGCCGTCCTGGATGACTCCCGCTCCATGGGTATGGACGCGGAGGGTAGGCTGTTTCCCAGGACGTATGCGGGCACCGATCTGTACTTCTTCGGCTACGGCCGAGATTACAAAGGGTGTATCCGGGACTTCCTGCGCCTCTCCGGGCGCGTGCCCGTGGTTCCGCGCTTTGCGCTTGGGAATTTCTGGAGCCGCTTTTATCCCTATACCCAGGACGAGTACAAGCAGCTCATGGAGACTTTCCGGGAGCACGGGATCCCGCTCTCGGTATCCGTTCTGGATATGAACTGGCATGTCACGAAGATCGATCCCGCTTTTGGCAGCGGCTGGACGGGCTACACATGGGACAGGGAGAAGTTCCCGGAGCCGGAGAAGCTGCTTGCCTGGCTGCACGCGCAGGGGCTGCGCGTCACGCTCAACGAGCACCCCGCGGACGGCATCCGGCCCTTTGAGGACAGCTATGCCGAGATGGCCAAAAAACTGGGCGAGGATCCCGATGCGGGCAAGAGCTTTCCCTTTGATGCCGCGAGCGAAACCTATCTGCAGGCCCTCTCCGAGGCTGTGCTCATGCCCTTGGAAGAGCAAGGGGTGGACTTTTGGTGGATCGACTGGCAGCAGCGGGGCGGGACGAGCGACATACGCATGGATCCGCTCTTTGTGCTCAATCATTCGCGCTTCCTGCACGCCCTTGAATCGGGCCGATCTCCGCTCATTCTTTCGCGCTATGCGGGGCCGGGCAGTCACCGCTATCCGCTCGGTTTTTCCGGGGACACCTGCGCGACCTGGGCCTCGCTGGATTTTCAGCCCTTTTTTACCGCGAGCGCGGCGAACATTGCCTATGGGTTCTGGAGCCACGATATCGGGGGACACATGCACGGGACGACCGACCCGGAGCTCATGGCGCGCTGGGTGCAGTTCGGTGTCTTCTCCCCCGTGATGCGCCTGCATTCGTCGAACAATATCTTCATGGAGAAGGAGCCCTGGAAGCTCCCGCCCAGGGAGGAAAAGACGGTCACGTCCTTCCTCCGCCTCAGTCACCGCCTGGTGCCGTGGCTCTACAGCCAGAATGTGCTCTCCAGCGAGAAGGGCGAGATGCTGCTTCGCCCGATGTATTTTGACGATCCCGAGGATCGGGCGGCCTACGGGGCAAAGAACCAGTACAGGCTGGGGGATTGCATGACCGTATGCCCCGTGACGGAGCCCATGGACGGGGAGAGCCAGACGGCAAAGACGAAGGTGTGGCTCCCGGAGGGGATCTGGACTGATTTCTTTACGGGCCTTCGCTATCGGGGCGGACGGCTCATGCACATGTACCGAGCGCTGGAGGAAATCCCGGTCCTTGTGAAGGCGGGCGGCATCGTCCCGATAGATGCAAGCGAATGTCCGGAGAATGGATGTCCGCTGCCGGAGACGGTCCTTGTGCGCTTCTTCCCGGGGGACGGGGAGACCGTGCTTATCGAGGACAACGGCCTTCTGCCCACGGCGCCGGGATACAGGCGGGTGACGACGAGGATCCGCATGCATGCGGATTCAGAGCTATCCATCGAGATCCTGCCGCCGGAAGGGGACATCAGCCTTCTGCCCGCTGGGCGGCGCTATATCGTGGAGGTCTGTGGGATCGGGAACATTGCGCCTGACACATGCAGCTGCGCTGTCACGTCCGCCTATGACGGGAAGCGCCGCAGCTTGACGCTCACATGCGATGCCTGCGCATCGCAGGGGCTGTCCCTTCAGTGGGCTAAGTATGAGGTGCCCGGGGGAATACGAAGGACGGCATACGCGACATCCTGATCCGTGCCCACATCCCGGTGGATACAAAGAGCGCGGTCATGCATGCCGCGCAGAGAATAGAGGACCCGCTCGAGCTTCTGGCCGAGCTGCATACGTTCCAGCTGCCACAGGCGCTCTATGGCGCGATCCTTGAGGTGCTGTGCGCGCTGTAGGCAATGACAAACGGAGGAAAAAGCAATGGGTAAAATCGCGGATCGGATCTATGCCTGTGAACCCTGGCGGATCGTGGAGAACACATGGAAGCGCGAAAACAGTTTGGTGGGCGAATCCATCTTCTCCCTGGCCAACGAGTACATGGGATTTCGGGATTACGCCGAGGAGGGCGCGGATGCCAGGAGTCTGATCGGGACCTATTTCGGCGGGGTCTATGAGTGGGCGCCCGCGGCCGGTCCCGGAGGCTACCGGGGGATCATCAAGCGGCCGCACCATATGGTCTGCGCTGCGGATTTCTTTTTCACCCGCTTGGAGGTGGGCGGCGAGCGCGTGCGGCTCACCGACGATGCCCGGGACTTTGAACGGTTCCTGGACCTGCGCTCCGGCCTTGTGCACAGGGCCTACACAGCGCCCCTTTCTGGGGACAATGCGCTGAAAGTAGCCTTTGACCGGATCCTCTGTATGGATGCCTACAGGTGCGCAGTGCAGCGCATCACGCTGTGTGCAAAGCGGGACACGCAGGCTCAGATCACCCTGGGCGTGGACGGAACCGTCATTCACCAGAGCGAAGGTAGGTGCCAGTGGACGCAGACCGCGCAGGCGCGGGACGCCCTCCGCTACGGCGTGCGCTTTGTGACGGAGACAACCGATCAGACGGTAGAATACCTGTTCCGCGTGGATACGGACAAGGCCGCTGATGTTCAGGCGGCGGATAACGGGGTCACGCTCGCCTTTGCTTTGAAGGCAGGCGAACCGGTCGTGATTGAGCGGCGGATGATCAACACCGTGGACCCGGAAGGGGAGATCGACTTAGGGGCGCTGGACAGCGCGCAGACCTTTGAGGAGGCCTTAGCGCAGAACACCGCGCACTGGGCGGACTTCTGGCGCGTATCCGATGTGGAGATTGCGGGGGATGCGCTCAACCAGCAGGGGATTCGCTACTGTCTGTTCCAGCTCCACCAGACCTATCGGGGATTGGACGGGCACCACAACATCGGCGCCAAGGGACTGACAGGCGAAGCCTATGGCGGGCAGGCCTTCTGGGACAGCGAGACCTACTGTCTGCCTTACTATCTGTTCAATGACCGGCAGGCCGCCAAGAGCTTGGTGGCGTACCGCTACCACACCCTGCCCCAAGCGAGAGAGCGTGCCAAAGAACTGGACTGCAAGGGCGCCTGCTATCCGATTGCCACCATCAACGGCTTCGAGTCCTGCAATCTCTGGCAGCACGCGAGCCTGCAGATGCAGCCCTCCACGGCGGTGGCGCACGCGATCATGGCCTACACGGACCTTACGGGCGACGAGGATTTCCTCTTTCATGAGGGCATTGAGATGCTGGTGGAGATCAGCCGGTATGTGGTTTCACGCGGCGGATGGAACAGCGATCACACCGGGTTTGGTTTCTGGGGCGTGATGGGACCCGACGAGTTCCACATGATGGTCAACAATGACTACTACACCAACTACATGGGCGGGAAAACCCTGAAGGATACCCTGTCCGTGCTCGCGCGTGTGGAGGATCCCGACCGCTGGTCGACAAAGGAGGAGCGGCAGGAGTGGAAGGAGATTGCAGAGCACATCATTGTGCATGAGACAGAAAGCGGGGTCTTTGAGCAGCACGACGGCTTTTTCACCCTGCCTCATCTGGATATTCATTCCATTCCCACAGAGGAGTTCCCGCTCTATGAACACTGGAGCTATGACAGGATCTACCGCACCGACATGATCAAGCAACCAGCGGTACTCATGGCCATGTTCCTGCATCCCGAGGACTTTACCGACGCGCAGGTGGAGGCCAACTATGACTTCTATGAGCCGCGCTGCATCCACGAGAGCTCGCTTTCGCCCTCCATTCATGCGATCCTTGCCCAGCGTCTGGGACGGGACCAGGCAGCCGCGGATTTCTTCAGCTTTGCGACGCGTCTGGACCTGGACAATTACAACCGCAATACCACCGAGGGTCTGCACCTGACGAGCATTGCGGCGGCCTGGGTCACCATCGTCTTCGGGTTTGGCGGACTGCATGCGGACAAGGGGACGGTGTGTCTTGCCCCGCATCTCCCGGAGGGCTGGGACAGCTATTCGTTCCGTTTCCTGGCGGGGGACGGCGTAGTGCTTGCCCATGTGGACAAGGCAGGCGTATCCCTCTCCATGCTTCAGGGTACGGGGGCGAAGGTCAAACTCTTCGGTGAGTGGAAGGAGATCAGGGCGTGAAGGCACATTGGGCAGCACTGCTGCTTCTCTGGCTGCTCCTTGCCGCGACAGCGGCAGGCGCGGAGGATATGACCCTTAGGGAGACAACCGCGCGCGTATGGGTGGACGGGAGAGAAATCGACACTGTCTACGAGACCGCGGTATGCCACCAGCGCTACTGGGAGGAAAATCCTGCCCTTTCCACGACGCCGGTCGCGATTGTGGTGACGGCATTGCCTGCACGGGTGGAGATCGATTTTCCATACGAGGACGTGACAGAGGCGGTCGTGCGTCCACTGTCCCTTGGGATCGAAGCGGAAATCCAGGACGGGCGCATCGTGTTTACCGCAGATCGAAGCGCGAACCTCACGGTGGAAGTGAACGGGAAGGTAGAAGGCGCACTGCATCTGTTTGTCGATACCCCAGACGAGGAAAAGCCAGATCCGGAAGGCGCGAAGGTGCGCTATTTCGGACCGGGTGTATACAGAGATCAGATGATCACCGTGCGAAGCAATGAGACGATCTATCTGGATGAGGGCTGCGTGCTGTACGGACAGATCTACTGCGGCATGGGCAAGCAGTTTACCATCGCCGGGCACGGCGTACTGTGCGGAAGCATCTATGACAGGTGGAAGGATACGATCGTTCCGATCAACATTTCCAACTGCAGTGACTTCACCATCCGGGACATCACGATTCTGGATCCGTCAGCGTGGACAGTGAATCTGCTCAAGTGCAAGGACGCCAGGATCGAGAATGTCAAAATCGTCTCTGCCAGGAGCAACAGTGACGGCTTTACCTTTCAGAACTGTGAGAGGATTGAAGTGGATGGCTGCTTTGTGCGCTCCTGGGACGACAGCCTTGTGGTGAAGGGGTATGGCAGTGACGTGCACGATATTGTGTTCCAAAACTGCACCCTCTGGACCGACCTTGCACAGAGCTGCGAGATCGGATATGAGACGCGGGCAAAAGTCATCGACCATATTACCTTCCGGGATATCACGGTGCTCCACAATTTCCACAAACCGGTGATCTCCATCCACAACAGTGACCATGCCGCTGTATCCCATGTGCTCTTTGAAAACATCACGGTGGAGGATGCACAGATGGGCGAAGGGGACGGAAGTCCATACCTGATCGAGCTGACAACGACTGAATCCGTTTGGTCTGCTACGCTTCGGCGCGGGACAATAGACGATGTGGAGATTCGCAACGTGCAGGTGCTCTCGGGAAAGAAGAGCGGCATACGCATTTACGCCAATGATGAAACGAGCTGGATTGACCATGTGCAGATCCAGGATCTGACACTTCTGGGCGAGCAGATTACAGACTTCTCACAGATTACCTATGAAACCAGCCCGTTTAACGGAAGTGAGATTCATATCGGGGTGACAGATATTCCTGTGAATCCTTGACGCCGTCGGGCATGCAGCCGAAGGCAAGGGTGCCCGGAGCGTTGGAAGCTCCTACGTGAGGTCAATCCCATCCGGGATCTCGCACGGAAGGACATCACCGATCTTTGCCAGTGTTTCCATGCTGATTCGCTTTTCTTCGGCGTTGGTGATCAAACCGGTTACATCAACGCGCACCTGCCTGATTTCTATACTTCATCTCAAGAGAAGCGCTGCTTATTCTGTGAAATGCTGCACTGCGTCCTTACTTAGAAGCAGGAATATGACAGGAGTTCCAGTGTGTTCCGGATTTCGCACAAAATGAAGGGTAGAAAAATGAGATAAAGTCGAGAAAACTGTTGTGAATATTGACTTTTCTCGCGTATGAAGCACCAAGAATTTTTAGGTACATGTGCTATTGCGCATGACATGATGCAGGCATACTTCACGGAAGATGCCATGGAGATTATGGAGGCAGGCGGATCGTTGCAAGGCTTATGGGATAGAAGTTCCAATGAAAGGCTTGTCTTCCACAGCCAGAAAGGCGGAGGAAGCAAGAGCTTCAAAAGAAGTGTAAGCCCAAAGGGACACCTGCGCCCCATAAAGCTGTACTCGTTCCATTTGGTGTATAAAAAATAGACGATGGCTCAAAACGGAAGAATATGTGACAAATGAAATTCCGAAGGGAAGTTCCTATTTTACGTGTGCATGAAGTCCTGAAACCCTTTTGATATAAGGAATTTCGGACTGAGACGACGCACTTCAGCTTTCGCGAGCGCTTTGACATGAGACCACAAAACAAGGTCGCAACCCGTGATATATCTGGGATTGCGACCTTGTTTTCATGATGCAATGTGGAAATTCCCTTTAGAGGGCATGCAGTGTCAGCCGTACCGAGGCGGCATCGCCGGAGGGAAGAGGAATGGTGATCCCGCTGTACATCAGTTCATCGCCGCCGTAGCACTCCCCGGTCTCCTCAACCCGGTATGTGCGGGAAGCGTCCAGGCCCTGGAGACGAAGCAGTTTGGGATCAGTGTTGGGAAGGGCCAGGGGACGGGCGAGCATGACAATGGCCTCCTGAAGGTCATCTGACACGGTCGTCCATGCCGTATCGCCGCCGTCAAAGGGGCTGAGCAGGCGATAGAACCTGCCGTAGAGAAGGGTGCTGCGGAGGACTTTGACCTCGGAGATGACCTTCTTGACCGCTTCAATCTCCGCTTCGGAGAGCAGGTTCAGATCAAGCTCAAAGCCGAAGCATCCGCTCAGGGCGACGTTGGCACGGGTGAGCAGCGGTGTGATCCTGCCTGTTTGATGGTTCGGCACGGCGCTGATATGTGCACCCATGGCAAAGGGCGGGAAGACGAAGGAGGTGCCGTACTGGATGGACAGCCGGCTGACGGCATCGGTATTGTCGCTCGTCCACGTCTGCGGCATGTAGTAGAGCATGCCCAGATCAAAGCGCCCGCCGCCCGAAGCACAGCTCTCAAAAAGGACGTCTGGGAAAGCGCGGCAGAGGCGGTCCAGCACGCTGTAGAGACCGAGGATATAGCGGTGGGAGAACTCCTGCATGCGTTCGGGGGCGAGGATGGCGGACCCGATATTGCTGAAATTCCGGTTCATGTCCCACTTCACATAGTCGATGGCGTTCTCGGAGAGTATGTCCGCCACCGCATGATAGACATAGTCACAGACATCCTCGCGCGTCAGATCCAGGATCAGCTGATGGCGCTGCTCAACAGGGACGCGGCCCTGGATATGCATGGCCCATTCGGGGTGTGCGCGGTACAGGTCGCTGTCGGGGGAAACCATCTCGGGTTCAAACCATAGGCCGAAGCGCATGCCGAGGGCGTGCACCTCCTGGGCAACGCGATTGAGGCCGCCGGGGAGCTTTTCCTCGTTGATCTTCCAGTCCCCAAGGGAGGAGTGGTCATCATTGCGGTGGCCGAACCAGCCGTCATCCAAAACGAAGAGCTCCATCCCGACGTCGGCAGCCTTGCGCGCAATGGTCAGAAGCTTGTCGGTATTGAAATCAAAGTAGGTGGCTTCCCAGTTGTTCAGAAGAATGGGGCGGGGCGCATGGGCATACTTTCCACGCACGATGTGCTGGGCACAGAGGGTGTGGAACTGATGGCTCATGCCGTTCAGGCCCTTGTCTGAATAGGCGAGGACACCCTCGGGGAGCGTGAGTGATTCACCTGACTGCAATCTCCAGGCAAACTGCCGCTCATTGAGCCCCATGAGAAGCCGGGTATTCCCGTGCATGTCGACATTGGCGCTGGCGGAAAAGCTCCCGGAATAGACGAGCGCGGCCCCGATAGCTTCCCCGCTCTGTTCATTTGTCTCCCGGCGCGCGAGAGCAAGGAAGGGGGAGGCTTCATGGCTGCTAGCCCCGCGCAGACTCTGCACTCCTTGGAATCCGGGCGCGAGCGGACGCCGCACGACCTGCCGCTCACGTCCCCAGTCGCCGGAGAGGGAAATGAGGTCATAGTCGCTGTCGGGCAGCTCCAGACAGAGACTCATGGCCTTCTGCACGGTGAGCACCTGGCTGCCCGCATTGTGAAGGACAGCGGCGCGGCTCACGATATCGCAGTCGTCATAGATCGCATACAGGAGGGTGACCTCCAGGCCGAGAAGCGCATCCCGGAGGTGCAGCTTGAGTGTCGTGGCTTTCTCTCCGAAGCCGGCAGGAAGTCCCTCCAGCGCATACTTACCATCGACAATTTCGTGCGATACATAGCGCAGATCGCAGCTCTGGGTGCCGTCGGATGCGCCCATGGTCAGGGCACCGTCGCGCAGGTCGCCCAGACCAAAGGAGGGATATTCCTGCGGGGTCTGGGTGAGCGCACAGTTGTTCGGGGAAAACGAGAAATCTCCCTGCAGGCGGTGTCTGCGCAGAATGGACTCGGGATGGAAGGCATGCAGCTGCCTGCCGAAATAGAGGTGGGTGACAATCCCGCCCTCAAGGATGCCAAGACAGTAGCTGATGTGGCCGTTGGAGAGGTGAAATACTGGATGGGAATATGTGATGCTTGCCATAGCGCGATGCCGCCTTTCTTACACACAAC